>NZ_JBIVYG010000006.1:0-284241 GCF_044769685.1 Agrobacterium sp. NPDC090283
GCACAACAGGCCTGATACATGACCGCGCCCGATCACACGTCCAAAATCGTTCGAAGAACTGCTTGCATGAACGGGGGCATCCATACATGACCCGGTAGCACAGGATATTTCCATCGAGAATTGGCTCTGACGCACATTTGCTGACGTTCCGCTTCTACGATGCGCCAATCAGTCTTGCTTGCAGCAAATCGAGCTTCGCTCTTCCGTACATCTGGCGCTTGATGAGCTTCAAGCGGGTGATCTGTCCTTCCGTTTGCCCATTTGACCACGGTGAGATGATTGCATTCCGTACTGCGTCCAGGTCCTTTTGGACGCCGCCAGCGAACGATCCAACCAGGCTGTTCATAGCGGCGTCCAACCACTCGTCGAGCTTTCGTGCTGTCTTCGAGCGGATCATGGACTGGAAGTCGCCGATGGCCGTACGGGCGACTACAAGCTCCGGGACGTTTACTTCGATTGCCGCTACGAGGATCGCTTCGGATTTTGCAAGGTCATCACGCGCGGTTGTCATGAGCCGCGCGATAACCCGTGCGGACGGCGTTCTGGCCAGCCCGCTCTGATTGGCCTTTTCCGCAAGACGTCGGCGTTGTGCCCATTGCGAGACGACGCCACTCTGCCCCGAAAAACCCTTCGTCTTCATCTCACGCCAGAGTGCCGAAGCATTCCGTGCCCCTTCCTCCCAACGGCTGTTGAGCCAGGGCAGCCAGCTATCCAGAGAGCTGGGTCGCGTTCGGAATACGTCGAGACGCTGGCCCCTTAAAACGTCGCGAACAAGCTTCCGGCTATGGCCGGTTTGCCGCACGATCTGTCGAATGGATGTTCCCTTCTTCGACAGCTCCCGGACCGCCTCGTTCGTTTCCTGGCGGCGTAGGTATCCCTCATACTGCAGCTTCTCAGCGTATGTCAGAAGCTTGGGATCAACGACATTGCTGCCGACCGCCTGCCTGATCTGCCGCATCGATTTGCCGACAGCGTCGAGGAAGGCCCGACTGGAATTCTCCATCAGGTGCCACCGATCGGCGACCTGCGCAGCATCGGGCAAAGCCTTTGCGATGGCCTCACCATAGCCACCGCCGCGATCACGGGCGACAATCGATATCGACGGATGCTCTGCAAGCCATGTTCGAGATGTATCCAGCGCACGATCCGGCATAAGGGTAACGGGTCTGCGCCGTTCAAGGTCACAAACAATCGTGCCGTAGGTTTGCCCTCGCCTGAAGGCAAAGTCGTCGATGCCTATAACCTTGAGGTCTTCGTTCCGATGACCAATACGGCGGCGAACCACCCGCAATAACGTGTCGTTGCTCACCGGCACCATCAGGCGATTGGCAAATTCTGCGGCCGGTCTACCGCCGAGCGCCAGGCCGAGATGGTGAACAATCGTCTCCAGCCTCTGGGTGCGTCGACCATAGCGAGCCAGCACGTTGTCACCGAATTGTTCGCAGAAGATACGCCGGCCGCACAGTACGGCATCGCACCAGAACCGACGCGTCACGACCGTCAGCTCTACCCGCCGGCCACCGAGAGGTAAGTCAGTGGGTCGCCGCTCATATCGGCTTTGAATTCGCCGGCTTGCTCGCCCGCAGGCTGGACAAGCTGCTGATGGATTGCGCGATCGAAGCCGAACTTGAACACATTCCCCAACGATCTTCACTGCTTCCACTGCAAAGCCGAACGGCGCGAGACTCGCATGCGGCAATCGATGGCCCATTGCTGATCCTCCGGTGAATCAGCAGAAACCTCATTCACGACAGCAGCAAATTTGAGTCAGAGCCAGTTCTCAGCGAAAATCAACAGATTGAACCCGTCTCAGCACGTAGTCAGGCCCGACGGGAACATGAAAAGCGGGACTGTCGGCAAGATAGGATGTCGCACTGGTGAGCAAGACATTGGGACCGCGCCGGATGCCCTCGTGTTTCAGTATCTCGTGCAGCCGGTAGAGGAGAAGCCTTGGAGCACTTGCGAACGTCACATAGTGAAGGATCAGGCTGTTGCGCCTGTTCCTAACCTGGAACATGAACCTGACGCCAGCAAGTGTTCCGATTACGGCGTCCGGAACCATCCTGGAAAAATCAGCGCTCAAACCGTCGCGGAAAATCGGTGAACGGTGCACACCTTCCGCCATCATCACGTGCTGAGCGGGGAGCAGCGAAAGAAACTGCATGACGACGGACGAAACGTTGACGAGGAAGGAGAATAACGCATGCGATCTGGGAATGTTGAGATCCGCATTAGGTGGGGCAAAGCCGAACATCACTTCCCGGAGGCGTTCCACAGCTTCGCTTTTCTGAAGGCTCGAAGAATACGAAATCCAGTCGAGAAGATGTTCTACGCATTGGCTGAATGTATTTTGGACAACTTCATCCGTCCTAGAAAGAGCGATGGATGTGCGGCGAACGTCGAAGTCGCGTTCGTCCGTTGGAGCATCGCCGGAACGGAAGAGAGCCTGTCGCACGCATGCATCCCAGAATGCCATCAGAGCGCCGAGACGTTCGTCCTCCACAGCCCGCTGGGCATCGCTCATCGTGAGCCTGCTCGCGTTCCCGAACAGATCGGCCATAACCCTATTGCCCGTGACAAACGCATCGTCGTATTCAGCGAGAAAACGTGAGCCATTCGCGGCCCTGTCGTTCTGCAGTTGGCGGATGAGTGATCTGTTGAGGTCGATGAACCGCGTGGCTTTGTTGGCGTAGTCGCTGATATTGCTCCCTGTTCTATCGTTCTCGCCAAGGGCGAAAGGCTTCAGAAGGTCGTCTAACAGACGACTTTCATAGGATGACTTCGCTCCCGTGATACTGATCTCTGAAACTGCCTGTCTGTCCAGTACGGCTTGTATACCATCGACCTCGTCGGCTATGACAACATCGGCTGTTCGCGCAACCGCTTCTACGTGTCTGATGTGTTCCTCAACGAAGTGAGCCGGTATTTTGGTATCGAGGGACATGACGTGCCCGAGCCAGACATGGCGTTCGGCCAACTGTCTAGCCGCCTTCATACGGCCAGACCAGCCGGCGGCTGGGCAAAGGCAAGTACTTTCGGCGGCTTTCTCCTCGCCGCCTACCTTGAGCTGCCGCTGCAGGACAGTCGTGCAGGGAGGAGTCAAATGGGGGAACGGCTGCTCCTCGTCATGTGCATCATCGAACCCGGCCAATGCGCAGTTGACCGAGAGCAAATCGGCGAAATCCACCGATCTACCGAAGCCGCGCGCGTCATCGACAGCACCTATCCTTTCGGCGAGTTTACGGGCATGTCGCAAACGCGTTTCGGGCGCTTGCCCCATGAGCAGCCCGATCTGCACGCCATATGCAGAGAGTTCGGACATCAGATTGAAGCAGACTTCGATCGAAGGAAGAAGCACGACGGTCTTCAATCCCCGCTCATGAAGCCATGCTACCATGAGCGTGACGAGGGTCGTCTTACCCGTTCCCGGCAGCCCAATCAGATGTTTAAGACCGTCCAGGCGAATTTCGCTGACAGGGCCAAGTCGAGTTCGGTCAGTAGTGGGTGCCAGGACTTCGACCTTGCGGGAGCCCATGGCGTCCACAAACCGCCGGGCCCATCCCTTGGAAGCACGATTGGCATCTGCCGCATCGATCGCGTCGAAGCGCTCCGCGATCTCCTGGAGTTCTCGGAGCTGTATGATCACCGGAAGGCGCTCGACGCTCTCGGACGAGTGCCGCGGTCGTCGGAATATCCCCGCCGGGACCTCTGAAAGATCCAGATTGATCTTCCGGCCGTTCACGTCTTGCCCAAACGCGGCAATCGGTCTTTCGGGGTTGGCAACCTTCTGACCGTGCTTCCCGATTGGAAGATCAGTTGACAATGCCGCGGCCCATCGTGCGATCCGCGGATCATCTCCGGCTGCACGCGAAAATGTAATGCGGCGCGACCGTGGATCGATCAAAAACGGCTGGTCCACATAATGGTCGTCGCTTTCGCGCTTGTTCTCCTCCCACGTCAGGAAATCGTAGACCGCCTGCCGCAGGTCACTTTCCGATGTGTAGTGGACACCGAGCTGGCGCAAAGAATGGGCCGCCTTCGCGAAGCGCGAAATTCCCGGATGGTCATCGATCGAAGCAAATCCGGTTAACAGGGAAGGCACGTCCGCTAGGTCGGTGAGACCAAGAAACTGATCAACTGCTGCGCAAAGCCACTGCACCGCGATCACATTGGAGAATCCTTCCGGTTTCTCCTTCATGTAGTAAATTCCCTCAGTACGGAACTCACCGATAGAAACTCGATCGATTCCGGAAGCCCAGACACCCTGGATGCGGTTCGTATGTAGTCTCTGTCGATGGATATCCAAAAGTCCGGTATCGCAACGATCCGACGCTGGAATGCCCGCAGCCCTCCAATATCACGCGCGATCTTCTGTCCGAGAACGGCCGCGCTCGAATAAGACTTCAGATCGATTCCAACCGCGAGCCCTCCGATACCAATGTCTGCCATGTCAGACATTGGATACAGTTCAACGTCGCGTCGCTTCGCGCAAAGGTCGTCATACAGCTTTATCTCGGGTAAACCTGGGCCGACCCAGTAGGTCATTATAGCAGCGTCGGCGAGACGCCATTCCGCTGCGACATGCACTTCATGGGTGCTACCCGCGGCCGGTTCCGGGTTTGCCATCCGGCATTCCCGTAGAGCGCATCTGCCTATAGGATAGGTTCGACACTGCTTGGAGGGGAACAGCGGTGACCGGCAATACGCGCATAGCCTGAGCATATGGCCGTCCAGCGCCGATGCGGGCAACGGGCGATAGAAGCCCGGAAGATCGGTAGCCATCTCGGGAAACTCCTGCGCGAAGCGCAAGAGGTCAACGCGTGCGCGCACGGGGTTTCGGACAATGCTCTCGCGAATTTGCCGATAGAGAGCGGCTCCGTCCTCGGGGGCTAGGCTCGAAAGACCTGATCGCAATCGATCGTGGAAGATGTCCTCGGCTACGTCTGCTTCTGTCGCAAGCCCGGCCAACTCAAAGCAATCGGGCGTCGGTACGCCGTAGCCTAGATCCACTAAGATCGCCTCCCGCTCGTCGCAATCCGCAAACGAGCCCGGCCCCCACGACTTGACAGGCGACCCGGCCAATACGGTGAATGCGTTAGCCTGGGAAGCGATGTCAGTTGGATAGCCATCGCGCATCGCAACCGCAGAAACGAGCGCCATGCCGCGGCGGAGGGAAGGGGCCATTTCCGGCCCCTGTGATAGTACATCTCGCGAGAGCTGAAGATTTCGATATGTCTCGACTAGTCCGCGGGCGGTAAGCCGGACTGCAATACGTGCTCGATGCATGCCGGCTCCCCCACAGCCAGAAGCCTCTAAAAACTGTTTATATTCCCTTTAAAGTTTATAGAGCACATTCGAAACAAGAAAGAAAGACTTCGATCCAGACAGTTGATACCCCATAAGCTCGGTTCACGAGAAAATATGCTTAAACGCTTGATTTTGACAGGCAAAAAATGATGTGCAAGTAGAGGCACACTGGAGAGTTCCAAAATCTGCTTGCGCATTCGTATTTTATCTCGCCGCTGGGGTTTGTCTTGACGGCGAAAGTCAAGGTGACGATCTCGCAATGGATAAGTTCCTGAGAGCGAGACATCCCTAACTAAGGTAAACCACTGGCGCGATCTGCGGCATCCCTTGCGCAACCCAGACCTTCACGGGGTTTGAGAAACATCTGCCTCGCCGAAGGAACTGCACACTGGCGACTTTGTCCCAAGTCGCGCCCGAAAATCGTTGTTCGTTACCGGTCCCATGTCGGAAATTCAATCCGAGAAACCCATGTTTGCGATGGAGTTTTTTCAGATGGATAGCGTTCCTAATTATACGGTGGCCGGTTCATATCCCATCAAGGCGTAAAGGAGACGCGAGTGAGCGGCCACGGCCGAAACGCTATTGCCTCTGTCATTCATTTGCATTACCATTTCATGGAAACCGGAGATAGCTATGCCTGCAAACGCACTCGTCCAAACTCGCATTGATGCCGAAGTTCGGGATCGTGCTTCCGCTGTGCTCGAAAACATGGGCCTCACGGTATCAGATGCCGTCCGTATCTTGCTCACCCGTACGGCTAATGAGGGTGCTTTGCCCCTCGAACTCCTTTCAGGCAGCGAGGCCTATGATGCCTGGTTCCGAACCAAGGTACTTGAAGCTCTGAACGATACTCGACCGGACGTCTCGGATGATGAGGTCGAGGCGCATTTTGCTGGGCGTCGAGCGATGGCACGCCTCAAAACAGATGCAGGTAAAGCGTGAAGATTACCTGGTCTGCGTTCGCCTTATCGGATCGCGATGCCATATTCACATATATCGAAGCAGATAATCCTTCAGCCGCCGTTATGATCGATGAACGGATCATCGCTGCCGTCCGTCGCCTCAGTGACTTTCCCGTAAGCGGTCGTGTTGGCAGGATTGCTGGCACACGCGAACTGGTAATCGGCGGCACACCGTACGTCGCAGCATATGCGGTAACGGAAATATCGGTTCGAATTCTTCGTATCCTCCACGGCGCGCAGGAATGGCCAGACACTCTACCAGCTAGCTAACTCGACCTCGATCCTGAATCAGCGGGGACCGTGGTTCGAAATGGTTCAAGGCGGAACGACGATGTCGGCTCGGACGCAGACTGTCATCACTATCCGAGCCGAATATCTCATTCGACCTTACGCAGCTTCCCAAACTTGATTGAGGATTTTGGCAGCTAAGGCCGCCCTGTCTTGCGGTAGGAAGCGCCCGTAGTGCTGTTGCACGACATCGGGCGTATCTTGAATGGCATAGCTCGCCTGCTCGTAGGATCCGGTCTGCTTCAGAATATGGGTCGCAAGAATGTCCCGCAGGTTATGCGGTCCATGCGGTGCCAATACCACGCCGAAACACAAACACCTTGATATTTTAATCGCACATGGCAATGCGGCCGGCTGAAAACCAACACTAGACACCGATATTTTTAGCCTTCGCCCATTGAGGGGAAATATCGGCATTTACTAAATTGCGACCTGTTCGCCGATCTCGATAACGCGGTTGGGTGGAAGCTTGAAGTACGCCGATGGGTCAATTCCGAAACCCGCCAAAGCAATGTAGAGATCTTCCTGCCAACGTGGCAGTCCCATGTTCGGCGTAGCAATGAGGTTGCGGCGGCCAAGATAAAACGAGGTTTGCATGATCTCGAACTTGAACCCCTTTTTCTTGCAAAGTGGCAGGGCCTTGATGACGTTCGGCTCATCCATAAAACCGAAATTAATCTCAAGGCGCATGAAGTGTTTCGATATCCGGGTTATCTCCACGCGATCGATGTCCGCAACATAGGGTTTGTCGTGCGTCCAGATCGTCAGAATGACATTTTGCTCATGAAGCACGTGATTGTGCTTGAGATTGTGAAGCAGAACACCTGGGGCTTTGTCAGGCACGCTGGTTAGAAAGACTGCTGTTCCAGGAACCACCACCGGAGCGCTCCGAGAGCCGCCCGTGATGGAGCGTTCGATTGACGCGATGAACGTGTCAAGAGATATGTCATTTCGCGATATCTTGTCCCTTAGATAGTGGGATCCTTTTGTCCATGTCCACATCACAAGGATGATCACACCCGCGAGAGCCAGGGGTACCCAGCCTCCATCATGAACTTTGAGCAAGTTTGCTGCGAGGAAGACGGCTTCAATCGAAAACAGCGGCGTCAACAAGAGAGCGGCTGTGAGTGCCGATTTACCTCTAACCGACCGAAGGAATTGGAATGCCATCAAGGTCGTAACAACCATCGCGCCTGTGACGGAGATCCCGTATGCGGTGGCAAGAGATTCCGAATCCCCGAACGAGAAAATCAGCACAAGGACACCAATGAACAAAACCATGTTCACGGCAGGCACATAAATCTGTCCGGTATTGGTCTCCGATGTAAAACGGATCATCAACTTCGGCAAGAAACCGAGATGCACAGCCTGACGCGCCAGTGAAAAGGCTCCGGTGATAACAGCCTGACTGGCAATCACGGTTGCCATTGTCGCCAGGATGACCATCGGAAGTAACGCCCACTCCGGATAGAGCAGGTAAAAGGGATTCTCGATCGCTGCCGGGTTGCTTAGGACAAGAGCGCCTTGGCCGAGGTAGTTGAGCGCGAGCGCTGGGAACACCAGGATAAACCATGCGGCGCTGATTGGCTTTCGACCGAAGTGCCCCAGGTCAGCGTAAAGCGCTTCAGCCCCAGTCACAGTCAGGAAGACCGCTCCGAGCACGATGAGGCCAGCCCAACCTGCATGGGTTATAAACCACAAGGCGTTTATCGGATTGAGCGCTTCCAGAATTGTCCAGTCATCACCGATATGGATCAGGCCACCCCAGGCCATAGCAAGAAACCAGACGACTGTGATGGGGCCAAAGAAGACGGCTACGGCCCCAGTGCCCTTGGACTGAACAGCGAAGAGCCCGACCATGATCGCCGCCGAGAGCGGCAACACGTAGTCGGAAAAAGCAGGCGTGACCAGTTTCATACCTTCCAGAGCCGACATCACCGAAAGTGCAGGAGTGATCATCGCATCGCCGATGAAAAGTGCCGAGCCTATAAGGCCTGCAAAAAACAGGACGGGCATATAGCTGCCGGTCTTCTTCATGAGGAGTGCGAGCAGTGAGAGTGTACCGCCTTCACCATCATTGTCTGCTCGGAGTAGGAAAAGTACGTACTTGAACGTCACGATAATCGTCAGCGTCCAGATCATCAGCGAGATCAGGCCGACAACATGCTCGTGCTGGACGCCATTTGCCGTAAAAGGGCGCAACGATTCCCGGAAGGCGTATAAGGGGCTGGTGCCGATGTCTCCGTAGACGACCCCTATCGAACCAAGGAGAAGAACAAGAAGCTTTTTGGTTTCAGACCGGCTGTCGGAAACAGTTGAGCTCGAAGATGTCATCATGTCTCCAGTCGATTTGTCGCAGAGATATCACGACTGCGCTGCAGTACGTCAATATCCCAGGGAAGCGAAGACAAAGAGTAAAACAAAATCGCGTGAAATTTTTTCGTCAATCCTGGGCATTGCGGTCTAGGACGGCTGAGACGTTGAGGGCGTTTTGGAAATGCGCGTCCTTGACCTTGAATGCCAGTCGGTGACCGCCCAAATGATGGGTCTACCCGCTGGTCCGGGCCCCTCTGGTGAAAGTCGCGGTGCTTTTACGATGTCGGACCTTAAACCGACATTTTTGCCGTACCAGAAGGACCAACCATGATTGCAGACGTCGCTGCGTGGATTTTCACCCTGTTTGTTGTAGACCCGCTTCAGGCCGAGATGCAGAAGACGCTCGAGCGTGCAAATCTTCCCATCGAGGCTTTGCAACAATCTCAGCAGTGCCTGACGATGCAAGTGCCGCGCCTCATCGAGAAGGCCGGAAACGAGCCCGGCTGGGCCATCGCCACGGCTGTCGGCATCTCAGTTGGATGGACGCCTCCGGAACAACTGCTTGACGCAACCGACCCGACATGTGGCGCATTGCGCGGTCTGATGGGCGCGCAGAGCGCACGCGAAGCTGAGGGTTAAGCCGAGCACGAGCCCTTGGCAAGCATCTATGGACTTTGGCCGGTTGCGCTTGACCACACGCGTGGCTCCCTCGCAATCTGTGTGCGGTTTGCTCACTCGAAAGTCCGCCGTTTGGCCGGTTTTTACTCCGCCGTTGACACTTGTCGGCAGATCGATCATTTCGCACGCCCGTCGGACGGAACAAGACGAGGATCAGTGGTCCAGTCCGAGGTGTTCACTCCAAAACCGACTCATTCCGCTCGGAAACCAGCGTTATATCTTCTTAAAGTAGAATTTTATCGACTAGAAACTATCCTAACTCGGGTTGCAAGGGGACGGCGCGGGCGGATTGCAAACTGCTTCTTCGGCTTTAGCTTCCTCAGTTTTTTGTGAGATAGCGTCCGGTTTGTGCAAAAAGAATATATCATGCCGTCTCGTTGTAAGCAGAGGTTGGAGGCCCTGCTCTTTATTCGCGAGGGGGCGCCTCGTCGTATAGCTTCATGCGGCCATTTGGCTCAGCGCTACGCCGTTCAACCAGGTCATCTCTACCGAGGAGACTATGAACGTACTTCCATGATCATCGTCCTTCCAGACGATATACGCAGATAGCGAAGGTGCGGATGGAAGAAAACCAACATGTGGCTCGACAAGGAAATCGCCCTTGGATCCCATGCTTCGGGCCAGGTCGATTGCCTGCCCATAAAAGCTCTCGAAATCCTCGATATCCCTCAACCTAGCCGATCGTGCTGGTCGTTCCTCCGCCGTGCAGAACCGCGTGGACAACCAGGTACGGTATTGTCTGCAACTTGTAAGCAGAGGCCATTCGATCTCGCTGTTTTCAAGGCAGTAGCCAAAAAGACATGTCTTCATGACCAAGCTTCCTTACCTTACAGCGAGGTAAATCGTTGGCGCAGAAATCAAGATGATTGCGACAACCGTTATTATGTTGAGCAACAGCAACTCTAACAAGTTACGTGCTGGCGTTCTTTGACCTGGCAAGGTGTGCAACTTTCGAAACATGGCGTGGACCCTAATTTTGTTTGCCGAACGGAGTCTCATTGGGACCGATCCCGGACCGTTTTTCCGGCGGCAAATAAATCACCAAGTTCCAGTTGGCCTACTTCAACGAAAAGTCGCATTTCATCGGTGTGGCCTGCGCTTTCCGTTTTTGCAAAGCGTAGCGCTGCACTTCGATCAACGAACAGGCCACCTGCCAGGCCAAGGCTGTCGACTACGATCCAGCGACCGGTCCTACTTCGACCTATGGCGAACCGAAAGCGGTTCCGGAAACCTCGATTTACTATTCGCGGGAGACGATCCATGAAGGAATCCTCAAGTTAAAGATTTCAGCTATTTACGTGACTGGCCCTTCACTGGGCTGACTGCATGATCAATGACACCGCGATCAGCAATCCAGCCATAACCGCTATCAGGCGGATGAACATTATTGTGTCCGTTGCAGGTCTTGTTCTGGGCGGTGTGACCCTGGATGAAGCGCTATCGGATGCGATTTTCCTTCGTAGCTCTGCCTGAAGGCGATAGTAGAGTCCAAGTGGCTGGCTCATGTTTGACCTCTCAAGAATTATGAAAACGGTTGTGAATGGTGTGGTGAAACGAGATCATTGCGGAGGAGGGGAACTGGGAGACGTGTTTCGTGCCGCCTGCGCTTCCAGGATCAATGCGTTGCGCTGCGGGCACCGCGTGCAGGTCCTTGTTTTCTTCAATGCACGCCGGATGGTTTTTGCTGTTTCCGGGGAAACTGGCGTTCCGGGAAGTCGGACCTCATGACAAATGCCCCGCACACATGAGAGAGCATATTTCAGAGCAGCTGGATCGCTTTCGTCATTGAGCGCGGCTAGCAGGGCTTTTATCTTTGGGTACACGTGCTCAACGCCACTAAAATCCTCTGAGGCAATCGCCCGGTCCAAGGCTACGACGAGGTCGGGCACTATGTTTGCCAACGCCGATATAGAACCGTGGAACCGCTGGCCCAAGCATGGTTCCAAACGCTCGTTTCGCGATAACCGAACTCCTGTTTCTGCACCCACATCATCGGAATATTCCCGCGCTGGAATATTTGAGTTCCCCAAAACGCCTACGATGTTCGGCGTCTCCAACAGTGTCCGAAACGTCTCAGGTGTTATTGCAACGCCGGCATGTTGCGGGTCGTTATCAAGGATGATCGGCAGGTCGACGGATCGGGCGATCTGCTCGAAATGATGGATGATGCCCTTCTGCGTCGGGCGGTTGTAGTAGGGCTGCACGATCAGAGCAAAGTCAGCACCGAGTTCGCGCGCCTCCGCAGTCTGTCTGAGCGTCGTTTCGGTAGAGCAGGTGCCGGTTGCCACGATAATTGCCACGCGTCCACGAGAGATGTGCACCGTGCGGCTGATCAAACTACGTCTTTCAAGCGCGGACAGTGTTGGTCCTTCGCCGATCAGCGAATTGAGCACAATGCCGCTGACACCTTGCTCGATCTGCCACGTGACAAGATGGTCAAAAGCGCGATAATCGATCTCCCCATTGCGAAAAGGGGTAACGATTGCTGTCATCACGCCATGAAGCTTATCGGTCTTGTGTATCACTGGAAACCTGCCTGTTACTGCTGGTGCGGGAAGTAGCGCGTATGCCTGAAAGCTTAAGAAGCGTCAGCAGCACAGCACCTTCCAGATACTGATGGACGGCGGTGAAGGCACGGATAGAGTTTGGTCTCACTGCCGCGCATCTCCAGCCTGACTTGGTTCGATGGAAAGCGCGAAAGTTTGCGGGAGGGTTTTGCGACGCAGCAACAACGAGCAGAGCGTCAAGAATGGCGTTCGCTTCCAGCAGAGTCCGAAACCGTCTCGCTAGAGCATCGTCTGGAGAGCACAAGTGATCTGCAGCTTGTTTCACATATGACCACACATGATCTTCCCGGACTTTCGTTCCGCAAAGAACGCGCTCATAAAGACTATTCAAGGTAACGTTATCGTGGGTCATAAAGATCGCTTCGATTGAACCGATCACGATCTAAGTCCGGTCTGCATAGGATTTCAATTGGTGTTCAAACCATCAAAATAAGGAAATCATAAATGAGCAATATCAGCTAAGAGGGGCGTAACCTGCTTATGCGCTGTCACCGAAAGCTTACGTTCGGACACTATCCCGGATGTCCGCTTGGGCCGAAGGGGGGAGCAATCACTCGGCCGCCTCCATTCGAGCAAGAGCTTTTGGCCTCAAGCACGCGTTATAGCCAGCCGCTCTTCCTGAATCGATAGTAGAGGATGGAACACAGCATGAGGATTGCCCCGATGACGACATAGTAGCCGTATTCAGTTTGCAGTTCCGGCATATGTTCGAAGTTCATACCGTATATGCCTGCGATAGCAGTTGGGACCGCCAGGATTGCTGCCCATGCTGCGAGTTGCCGTGTGATTGTGCCTTGTCGTTGCTGTTCAAGCAGATTTGAAGCTTCGAATACGGAGGTTATGACTTCACGGAGCCCTGAAATCATGGATTCGATACGTCTGACGTGATCGAGAACATCTCGGAAGTAGGCTTTTGCGTTGTCATCGATGCAGGGAAGCTCCAGATTGGTCAACTTGCCGACAACTTCGGCCATCGGACCAACAATACGCTGAAAACGGATCACCTGGCGCCGCATCCTGAACAGTCGCCTGATTTGTTCGCGTTCCATGAACGAGATTAGCATGTGCTTTTCCATCTCAAGCACCGTATCTTCCAAGGTTGCGACCACCGGCAGATAGCCATCAACGACGAAGTCAAGTATGCCGTGCAGCACGTAGTCAGGGCCGTTAGCCAGCAAGCGCGGCGACTGCTCAAGCTGCTTTCTAAGCTCGATATGAGACACCGCGGATCCATGGCGAACGGAAACAACGTGGTGACGGCCAACAAAAATGCAGGTTTCGCCATAAGCAATCTTGTCGCCTTCAAGATGTGCAGTTTTGGCGACGACAAACAGCTGATCCCCATAGATCTCCACTTTTGGAACCTGTTTGCCGTTCAGCGCATCCTCGACCGCCAAGGGATGAAGGCCGAACATGGATTTGATTCTGGCCATTTCGTCCGCGGTGGGATCGGTGATGCCGATCCACGCGAATTCGCCATCGACAGGCGTGATGAGGCCATCGGCGAGAGGAAGTTCTTCCGCGCGTTTTCCGGCGCGGTAGATGTAGGATGCGACGACTGTCATGGAGATCTTTCTGAAGCTAGTTTGAAGAAAATCAAGGCAAGTAGCAGCTGATCAGTCGTTCCAGCAGTATGACCTGCACAGGTGTTTTACGTTTTTGATTGCTGTCAAGACTGGTGGACTGCGGCTGCGACATGAAGAACTCGGCTTTTGATCGCAGAGATCCGAATCGATTCGGATGCCAGGTCCAGCGATAGGAAGCGTCACCATCAGGAAGCGTCATCAGACGGACCTCTTTTCGATCACGAGAAATCATCCGGGGAGTCTAAGGCTGTCCGCCATTCTGACTAGATCAGCAACGGTCCCCGCTTGCATCTTGCGCATGACCTGGCCACGATGGACCTTCACGGTGATCTCGCTCAAGCCTAGTTCAGCGGCGACCTGCTTGTTAAGGCGCCCGCGAGCGACGAGCGCCATCACCTCCCGTTCCCGCGTCGACAGCGTCGCGAAGCGCTCCAGGAGATCGGCGGTGGAGGCATCCTGCCGGAGCCGGACCCGATCCTTCTCGAGAGCCTCGCGGATGGCGTCGAGGAGATCCTGCTCTCGGAAAGGTTTCAGGAGAAACTCAACCGCGCCGGCCTTCATCGCCCTGACGGACATCGGCACGTCGCCGTGGCCGGTGAGGAACACGATCGGAATGGAATTACCGGTCCGTGCCAGCTCGGCCTGAAGATCAAGTCCGCTGGCATCCGGCATCCTGACGTCGAGAACCAGGCAGGCAGGACCGGCTGACCGCGCCTGAAGCAGGAATTCCGGGGGAGACGCAAAGCAGCGGACCTCATATCCGACCGAGCGGAAAAGGCTGTCCAGCCCATCGCGGACGGACGGATCGTCATCGACGACATAAACGGTGGAGCGGTGTTCCTGCACGTCGCTATCCTCCTGTTCTGGCGTTCAATGGCAAGGTGAATCCGAACACTGTACCATGTGGGAAGTTAGGCGCCGCGTAGACCGTACCACCGTGGGCCTCGACGATCGAGCGGCTGATCGCCAGCCCCATGCCCATCCCTCCCGGCTTCGTGGTATAGAAGGTGTCGAATATCCGATCTGACGCAGCAGGCGGCACGCCGACGCCCGAATCGCGAACGCTAACCGTTATCTTTTTCTCGTCGACTGCCGCGCTGACAAGCAACTCCCGCGCTCCCGCATCGACGCCGGCCATCGCCTCGATTGCGTTGATGACAAAGTTCAAGATCACCTGCTGGAGTTGAACCCGGTCCCCCAAAACGCTTGGCAGGTCGCCTGCGAGTTCCATGCGCAGCAGGATGCCGTTTCTCCTGATTTCGTTGCGGACGAGCGCCAGCGCTTCTGCAATGGCGTCGGTAAGATCGACTTTGTCCCAAGAAGGAGAAGCGTGGGTCACAAGGCGGCGGACGCGGTCAATCACCTCGCCGGCGCGGCCTGCATCCTTTACAATCCTGTCGATGGCGCGCTGGGCTTCCTCTTGGTTGGGAGGTGATGCGGATAGCCAGCGAAGGGCGGCGTTTCCATTGGCTGTGATGGCCGTGATCGGCTGGCTGACCTCATGGGCGATCGACGTGCCCAACTCGCCGATGATCATGACACGCGACATGCGCGTCAGTTCTGACTGCGCCTGCCGCGCCTTTGCTTCGACAGCCTCGATCCTGATTGCGAGATAAGTCGTCGCTCCGATCGCAAGCAGGCTCAAGACGCAGTTCACCAGCCCGGATTCCGCATCCCCTCGTTGCGTCAGGACGTAGCTCGTTATCGTCAGAAGCGTGCAGAATATCCCTACGGCCATGACCGCCTGAGGCCGGTTGGTTCGCGCGGAAATCAGGATCACCGACACGTAGAGGACGGCGAACGCGATCTCCAGATCGGTCACCGTATCCGCGATGAAGATGGCGCAGGCCAGCCCGACCAGTCCCAGCCACAGGAGGGGTGTCTCCATCAGATACCGGAAAAACTCACGCCTCATATGGCATCTTCTCTTCCACACGGGTTTCATTGTAACTGCCGCAGGGTGCATCACGAAACGAATGGTGACAACATCGTTGTCACCATTCGCCACACCCAAGGGGCCGTCCCCGTGATACGTGGACGACCGTTCCTCGGTGACGATCTATTGTCGAGCCCCTTGTCGTTTCAGCTCGGGTTTTCCAGCGTGAACAAATCGGCGTGCTCATCGTAGGCGAAGTACTCCGCGTAGCGGGCCCAGTTCGTCACCGCCTTCAGCGTGGTGTCGGCGTAGTCCTCGGACATGTAGTCCTCGAGTTCGTCGCGGAAGCGACGTGCGGGCGCCTTGTGCATCGGGCGTTCGTCGAGGACACGGCGGATATGGGCGGCGAGCGGCACGTAAGTCGCAAGGTGCTGCTCGAACAGGCGCTTGCGATCGTCGACGTCGCTGTCGGCGAAGCGCAGCCCCGGCACCGTCAAACGGATGTCGCCTCCTTCCAGATCGGCGAAACGCAGGAGCTGAAGCGTCTCCGCCACAGGAAAGAGGTCGTCGATGCCGAGATGCAGATGCGTTGCAAGCGGCGGCAGGTCCGCCTGCCCGCGATAGGGATCGGCCGCGACCGTTTCGATCAGGCCGGACATCAGGTTGGTGGACACCCGCGGCAGCGCCATGGCAATGCCGGTGCCCGGAAACAGTCCGTCGCGTGCCGGTACGCCGGTTCTTGCCGTCATCCTCGCATAGATGTCTTCGACCAGCATCCGGAAGGCCGGGTCGAGACGGTTGCGCGGTTGCGGCAGGTCCACGCGGATCTCGGCGATCATCCGTCCAGGGTTCGACCCGAAGATCAGGATGCGGTCGCACATCAGCACCGCCTCCTCGATATTGTGCGTCACCATGAGGATGGATTCGATCGGCATGCGGCCTTCGCACCAGAGGTCGAGAAGATCTGTGCGCAGCGTCTCAGCCGTCAACACGTCGAGCGCGGAAAACGGCTCGTCCATCAGCAACACCTTGGGATGCACCACCAAGGCACGGGCAAGACCGACGCGCTGGCGCATGCCGCCCGACAGCTCCTTCGGATAGGCGCTTTCGAAACCGTCGAGGCCGATGAGGTCGATGGCGGCGAGTGCCCGTTTGCGCCGCTCCCGAGGTTCGACGCCCTTTGCCTCGAGACCGAGCTCGACATTCTGCAGGACGGTGAGCCAGGGGAACAGCGCGAAGCTCTGAAAGACGACGGCGATGCCGGAACTGGGGCCGGTGACCGGTGATCCTTCGAAGGTGATGTCGCCCTTGCTCGGGCGGATCAGGCCGGCGATGGCGCGCAGCAGTGTCGACTTACCGGAGCCGGACCTGCCGAGCAGGCCGACGATTTCGGCCGGACGCAGCTCGAGATCGACGTTCTCGAGCACGACAAGCGGCCCGGATGCGCCTTTGTCGTAGGTCTGGCAGATCTGCTTCGCGGAGACCAGGACCTTGTCGTTGGCAGGTCCGGACTTGTTGGTGACGATGGTGGTTTCCATACTTGGTCCTCCAGTGATCTGGTTAGTCGAGACGCAGGCGGCGTTCCGCGTAGACGTAGAGCGGACGCCAGAGCGTGCGGTTGAAGAGGGTGACGAAGAGCGACATGACGGCGATGCCGAGGATGACACGCGGGAAGTCGCCCGCCTCGGTCGCCTTGGCGATGTAGGAGCCGAGACCGAAGGCTTCGAGCTTCGTGTCGCCCCAGCTTACCATTTCCGCCACAATGCTGGCGTTCCAGGAGCCGCCGGAGGCAGTCAAAGCGCCGGTCACGTAATAGGGAAATATCCCCGGCAGGATGGCGCGCCGCCACCAGGTCCAGGAGCGTAGCTGGTAGACCGAGGAGACCTCTCTGAGATCGGTCGGAAAGGCGCTCGCCCCTGCGATGACGTTGAAGAGGATGTACCACTGCGTGCCGAGCACCATGAGGGGTGAAAGCCAGATGTTGGGGCTGGCTCCGGTCGCGACGATTGCCACCACCGCGACAGGAAACAGGACGTTCGCCGGAAAGGCTGCGAGGAACTGCGCCACAGGCTGGACGCGTTCGGCGACAGCCGGCCGGAGACCAATCCATACGCCGAGCGGCACCCAGATCAGGCTGGCGATCACGATAAGCACGGTGACGCGAATAAGAGTGACGAACCCGCCGCTGAAAGCTTCCCACACGTCATTCCCGGAGAGTGTCTGGCCGAGATAGGACACGACCGTCCATGCTCCCCAGATGCCGAGAGCGGCAACAAGCGCGAACCAGGCATAGTCGAAGGCCCGTGTCGAAGCCTGCCGAGCGGGCTGCCTCATGGCGACGGCGGGACGTGAAGACCGGAAGCGCATGAGGAGCAGTCTGCCCCAGATCGCTGCAAGCGGCGCGGTCAGACGCTTCAGGAGACGAGTATGCCGGATCAGGGAATAAACCCATGAGCGCGGCTTCTGCTGACCTGCGGTTTGCTCGAAGCGGAACTTGTCGGCCCAGGCGACGATCGGCCGGAACAGAAGCTGGTCGTAGAGAACGATGACCACGGCCATCGCCAGCACGGCCCAGGCCACCGCCGTCAGGTCCTGTCTGTCGATCGCGAGCGCAAGCCAGGAGCCGAGGCCGGGAAGCTGGACGGTCGTGTTGCCGACGGTGATCGCCTCCGAAGCGACGACGAAGAACCAGCCGCCGGACATCGACATCATCGTATTCCAGACCAGGCCGGGCGCCGCGAATGGCGCCTCCAGCCGCCAGAAGCGCTGCCAGGCAGAGAGACCGAACCCGCGGCTGACCTCATCGAGATCGCGCGGTACCGTCCGCAGCGACTGGTAGAAGGAGAAGGTCATGTTCCAGGCCTGGCTGGTGAAGATTGCGAAGATCGAGGCGCATTCGGCACCGAGCTGGCTTCCGGGAAACAGACCCATGAAGAAGGTGACCGTGAAGGTCAGGAAGCCGAGGACCGGTACGGACTGCAGGATGTCGAGCGCCGGAATGATGATTGTCTCCGCCCGACGGCTCTTTGCCGCAAGCGTCGCGACGACAAAGGTGAAGACGAGCGAGGCGATTATGGCGGCGAGCATGCGCAACGTCGTGCGCAATGCGTATTCCGGCAGCCGGGCGGGATCGAGCGAGAGCGGGCTACTTGCCAGTCCCTCAAGCGGTTGGTGCATCTCGGCTATGCCGTGCAACGTGAGAACGGTCGCGGCGGCGAGGAATGCGAATGCGGCGAGATCGTAGCCGTTAGGCAGAATGCGGGTGCGCACCAGTTCGGTAACGGAGCTATGCCCGCGGCGATCATTGGGAAGGAAAACCATCTGGAACCTCATCGGAAATGGGCCGTCCGGCGCCGCCCATGCGTGGCGCCGGTTGAAATGCGTTCAGGAAAGGTTCTGAAATGAAGGGCTAGGCCGCCCGGCGTTCGCAGGCATCACGACTGTGATCCTCGTCGGCGGTCGCCCGCGTGCCGGTGGTCCAGAGGCATTCCAATTTTCCACTGAAGGGATTGGTATGCCATACGGCGACAAGCGCCGGGCGCCGGGCGTCGGCCATGCGCTGCGCCTGAGCCGCGACGGATTCAATCCGAGCGGTGGAAATGGTGGCCGCGGTGGAGCGGCCGCGGAAAAAGACGATGTTGTTGTTCATGGCTCACCTCTTCGGCCCGCAATCGGCGGATCCGGGGCGGCGAGCCGGACAGGCTTAGGCCCGGCCGGCGCTCGCCCGACGAATTCTGCCGGGAGCGGTCCTGCTTGTTGCGATGACCATCCGGCAGCGGGCTGATGCCGCCACCGGACAGCGACTAGGGTAGCTGTCCATTTGCTTCCGGATCTATTGTTTCGATAGGCTCTGCGACGTTTGGCGTCGTAGAGACGATGCCGTCTTTTCACAGGCCAGACGGGCGGTCAACGAAGCATTGGTGCACTGCCGTTATACCTAGGTATAGCCTTTGTCCGGCACGGCTTTTTCATTCAGCAAGTTCTGAGTTTGCGCGTGGTTGGCAGGGGGCTACCGTGATCGCAATGGCGAATGAATCTTCGGTTCGGACGATTTACGCCAAGTCGTTCCTTCGTCAGCATACCCACTGCAAAAATTGACCGGTCTTTGGTTCAAGTCCCTTCAAGGAGAAGAACGCAGCGGCGTGGCGCGTACGGAAATCTTCTATAGACGTTGTAATTCATATGCATTACAACTGGTCTTTCAGTTGGAGATAACTATGGCTTTGAACGCACTCGTTCAAACTCGCATTGATGCTGAAGTTCGAGATCGTGCCTCTGCGGTGCTTGAAAGCATGGGTCTTACGGTGTCGGACGCAGTTCGTATCTTACTCACCCGGACGGCGAACGAGGGAGCATTACCGCTCGAACTTATATCAGGCAGCGAAGCTCATGATGCTTGGTTTCGCAGCAAGGTCTTTGAAGCGCTGAACGACAGGCGACCAGACGTTCCGGATGATGAAGTCGAGGCTCATTTCGAAAAACGGCGAGCGGCAGCGCGCCTTAAAGCAGCGGCGCGCAAGTCGTGAAGCTTACTTGGTCAGCGTTTGCGTTATCAGATCGAGATGCCATCTTCACCTTTATCGAGGCGGATAATCCCTCAGCTGCCATCATGATCGACGAACGGATCGTCGCGGCTGCTCGTAGCTTAGTTGATTTTCCGGCGAGTGGTCGTGTTGGCAGAATTGCCGGGACGCGCGAACTGGTGATCAACGGTACTCCATACGTCGCGGCTTATGCTGTAACGCAATCGGCGGTTCGTATTCTCCGCGTACTTCATGGCGCACAGGAATGGCCAGACACTATTCCTACCAGCTAGGCTTCGAACTTCATGTCTGGGATCAACGGGTCGCCAATTCGATTCCGTTCAAGAGCAATTGGATGAGAGCTCGTTCATCCCACCGGCGACTTGCTCTCTGACATGATGGGCACGCTGATGCTGTTCGGCATGCGCAGCGCCTACTACGAGATCATGGCCTCCGGCATCAAGCGGCAGCACGAACCGCCACGCATCGTCGGTGACCTGCTTCAGTCGGAGATCGCTGAGAAGCAGGCGCGCTCCATCAAATACCAGATCACCGTCGCCAAGCTGCCGCTGGCCAAGGACATCGTCTATCCGGACTATCCAAGCATCAATGGTAAACGGTATTACACTGTTCGATACCGCCGCTGTCGGACAAAGATCGGTGAGAGTGGGCCTGGGAATGCATCCGGGCCAGTGAGGCGAGAGCTCGTAGGACTGATTTGCAACAGATCCGCGTAGCTCTATACCGGCCAGCGGTCGTACTCGAGCCGCTTCGAAAGGCCTGATACACGACCGCACCCGATCGCACGTTTAAAAACGCTTGCATGAACGGGGCAATCCAAGCATGCCAGCCTTGAGAATGAGTGCCGCTAGCATGAGCGCGATGACGCCGATGGTCGTCCCAGAGACGCCCGATTCCATCCAATACGGCCGCAGCCACGATGTAAAGCATCTGAGATAGTGACACCGCAGTCGGACTTACAGTTCTGCAGTACGATGAAGCTTGAGTAACGTGGTCGCGCCGTCAGGGCTCGCGCTCCTAATCTGCCACCCGGACGCCTATGAGTTTATACTTATCGATCAGCGAGGTGATAACGCCGCTACTTTTCGAATCGCGCAGAAACGCATTCAATTCCGGTACTATCGCGGCACTCTGGAGGGGGACTCCAATTCCGTGGGGTATTGCCATCACATGTGGCTCCAGCACAACGCTGCCCTCCCAGCCTTTGCTGAACTCCAGTAGAGTCTTCTGACCCGCGGCCATTACATCGGCATCGCCTCGCCGCAATAACTCTAATATTTCTTGTTCACTTCGCAGATCCCGCACCAAGTGCGCCTTAAGCAGGTGGCGGGACAAGAAAAGATCGGTTGCGTTCTTACCCTGAACTACGACTCTTACGCCTTTTTGGTCAACATCCTCTACGCTGCGAATTGGCGATCCCGGTGGCACCAGGTAGCTATTGAGAATTTCAATGTATGGCTTGGTGAACGCGATGGTTGATGCTCTTGAGGCATCAACGGCCATGAAGCCGATGTCCCATTCACCGGCCACTGCTGCTTCCACTAGTTTGCCAGCCGATGGATAAGCCACTATTTCAACATCCTTGCCCAAAGAATGTGCGATAGCCTGGCCAAGTTCGACTGCGATTCCGCGCAGCTCGCCAGAAGCGGGGTCCTTCGTCACCGTGAGAACGTTTGTTAGGTTCACACCGACACGTAATTTGCCTTCCCCTGTAGGCGCCCCGCTTTTGCCCCCTGCGCCGTCTTGCGCGAATACAGGCGAACCAAGAAACATGAGAACAAAAAGAAGCATCGAAAAATTTTTGAGCAATACAAACATGCTGTTCCTATTGCTTTTCCTTACATTTCTCATGGAGATAGCTTTCATGTTGCTTTCGGAAATCCTTTCTGGATCAAAGCGTAATGCAAGTCAAGCGCAGCGCCCTCGTCCGGGGCCTATCGCATTTGGCCGATGAAGGAACGCGCGAAGGTGTCGGACCATCCGACTCGTTTTCCCGGAGAAGGGAGTCTTAGGTGGGCGGATCTGAGCAGGTTGAGGGTGCGGTCCTCGTCTACCGAAGTCGACGGCGCGGTGGGTGACATACATGTCCAACTCCTCAAAGGAGCCCTCGTCCAGCAGCACGTCGATACACTCGCGCGCCGTCAGTTTGCCTTTGGCACTTGCGCCGAAAGGGCGCCAGCGCGTTCAATGGTTCAAGAAATCGATCACCATGCGATTGAACTTCGCATGATGTTCCCACTGCGCCCAATGTCCGCAATTATTGAAGACGTGCAGTTCTGACTTGGGAATGCCCGATATGAGGCGCAGGCCGATATCGAGAGACACGAAGCGGTCGTTTCTGCCCCAGATAATGAGGGTCTCGGCTGAGATTTCCCCGAGCCGGTGGCCAACATCGGGGAATTGCCGCGGGTTGGCAGCGGTACTCTTGACGAAGTTCTCCAGGTGATCCCGACTCGCCAGGAGATTGTTGAGACGTGTCTCGAACAGGTCTTCCGTCAATTCGCTCGGATCGAAGACGAAGACGTTCATCATCCGCTTCAGGTTTTCGATCGTCGGGTCCCGGTAAAGCTCCTGCACAAGCTTGATGCCTTCGGTGGGCATCGGCACAAAAGCGCTGACGCCCCCGGTTCCTCCTCCCATCAGCACCAGCTTTCCAACATTGCCGGGGTTCGCCAGGGCAAAAGCCACGGTGCTGTGAGCACCCATGGAGTTGCCGATGATGTGGATCTTGTCGAGTCCAAGACCGTCGATCAACCCCTTGAGAATTCGGCCATTTAGCTCCGAACGCGAGCCCGTGCAGACGATCGTGTCGCTCTTGCTCCAGCCAGGGCAATCGAGCAGGATTACCCGGAAGCCGGCATCGGTCAGCGGCGTGACATTGCGGTTGAAGTTCGCCCAGCCGCTTGCTCCAGGGCCGGAGCCGTGCAGCATGACAACCACATCCCCGCCAACACCAGGGTCGCAATCGTTGTAGTGGATGTTCAGGTCGCTTTCACCTTCGCGGACGCTGATAAAGCGGCTCGTGCTGGACTCGCTGTATTCCTGGCTCATCATAGGCTCCCGCAGTTCTTCAATTGCACAAATAGCGGGAGGAGCAGCGCACGAGCTTCGACAAGCAGCGGGCGCAAAACTGAGCAATCCAACCATGCACCCTCAAGCCGTTCGCCTCCCTGCTTGAGATAGCGCGGGCCTGCTAACCTGCGCTTTGATAATTGCTACAGGTGGCGGATGCGTCGAAGCAAATATTCTCAGCGCAATGTGCGCTAGGTGAACAGATGGGCGATCATCACTTGGAGGCAAACCATGTTGGTATGGCCGACATACCGATCAGAGCTCTGTGCACACGGTGAACAGCCGCAAATTGTTCGTTGTAAGCCTGCCATCTCAATTGTTAGCAGTTTCCTCGTTCAGAAGCGTGAGGAATTTACGGGCAACGCACTGGTTGCATGCCATCTCTCGCGTCACGTTTGCAATTATTCTCTGGAGGAGACTGCATGTCCAAACTGTCAGACCGCTATGATCCGGGACCGCAGTTGGCCCAGTGTGGAACCATCAATCTCGGGACAAAGAATCTTGAAAAATCGCTGTTCTTCTTCCGTGACACACTTGGCATGGAAGAGGTGGAGCGCGACGGCAATGTTTCCTATCTGCGCTGCTATCAGGAGCTTGGCCACCATTCCCTGGTGTTGACCGAGCAGGAAGAAAATATCGTCAATTCCTACAGTTTTCGGGTGAAACGCCCGCAGGACGTCGAGCTCTTCTACGAAGAGTTGAAGCGACAGGAGATCGAGGTTCTCGAAATTCCGGCGGGTTCGGAAACCGGTCGCGGCACCGCAATCCGGTTTCTGCTGCCGGGCGGCGATCATCCCCTCGAACTCTATTACGACATCGAAAAACCGCTGGCGCCCGAACATATGCGTTCGCGCCTGCCATCGAACTCATCGAAGCGTCGTGGGCTTGGGGTGCGCCGGATCGACCATTTCAATCTCCAGACATCACCCGCGACGATCAATCAGGCGGAGCAGTGGGCGCGAGACACGCTCGGTTTCAAGCGGCGCGAGTTTGCCTATTTGCCTGACCGGCCGGATACGCTTCTCGCATCGTGGATGTCGGTCACGCCGCAGGTGCATGATCTTGCGATCGTCGCCAACGGAATGGACAAGACGGCCCAACTTCATCACGTCGCCTTCAATGCCCAGGATTTCTCGGATGTGCTGACCGCCGCCGATGTGCTGCGCGACCTCGACGTTTCCTATGGTGTCGGTCCCGGCAAACATGGCATCGGACAGGCCATGTACCTCTATATTTTCGATCCGGGATCAGACCACCGCGTGGAAATCTATGCGGGTGGATACATGATCTTCGATCCGGACTGGGAAGCAATAGAATGGAAGAAGGAAAACTTCCCCGACGGGCTGACTTGGTATGGCGATCCGATTGACGTGAAGCCGGGGAGTCGAGGGCGTGACACGACGGGGTCTGCTGGCCTCCATCGTTAAGGGATGCCGATATGTGAATCGGGAACGGGACCGATAGATCGGTCCCTTTTCAGCTCTACCGAGCGACAGAAGGACAATCCTGACCTTCTGTCGACCGAGATCGAGATGAGCAATTAGCTATGAACCCACAGCTCGGCCCGGCAAAGATGCCGACGCAATCGTGGCGGCAATCAACAAGGCTATCGGTGACTAATGGCCGGATGCCGCGGTTGCCGAAAAGCTGCACCACCCTGAGGACGTTCCCGCTCACCAGCACGCCGACGAAATATCGGGGCGTGGTCGCCATTGAGGTCACAACGAAGTGGGAAATCAACAAGACCGCAGCCATTCCTAAGATTTAGTTTGCGGGTGCCGCTTTGGGGCGTCCTGCATACGAGTACCATGATACCAGTTTGTTAGGCGGTGCATCATCGATGTGCCGCCTTTCTGTCTGGCGCAGCCACCACCTCAGCAGGCATTCATCTCCAAGGAGAATCCCGTTGCTCTTACTGCTAAATGTGATATTAATTCGAATAACGAACATATAAGTTCGTTATTCGAACTGGAGGAATTATGAAAACGCGTGTTTCTAAATTGGGTCACGTCGGTCTGACTGTCCGGGATATCGATCGTACCGTCGAGTTTTACAGCACGTATCTCGGGATGCGACTGACCGAGAAGTTCGAGTATCCGAAGGAAAAGGTAGGGCACGGCGTGGCTGTCGCCGCTGGCGCATTCATCCGCTGCGACGCGACTCATCACGAGCTTTCGATTTTCAGGATGCGCGACGATATCCTTGGGCCTGATGCACCAGATGCACCGCGTTTCGGCTTTGGCCTTCACCACATCGCATTCGAACTGGCCTCTCCCGAAGATCTCCTCAGCCTCTTCCGTGATATGCGCGACGGTGGCGTGGAGATCGTCAATTGCCGCAAGGGTGGGCCGGGTAACCAGCCGCGCTTCTACGCCCGCGACCCGGATGGCAACCTGCTCGAGTTCTACTGGGGCATCGATCAGATCGGCTGGCATGGCACGGCGCGTCCGTATGATCCGATCGAGGAGATCGACCTTCTCGCCTTTGACTTCGATGCATTCGAAGCCCGGCGCGAGGCGGACAGCGCGGTTGTCCAGACCAAGATCAACGCCTAACGCGCCACATTCACGGCCAGAAAATCTATCGTGATTTTCGGGCTGTGGTTTGAGACGGTGATGGATAAGAATAAAGCAAAACAGCAAACCCGCGAGCGATTGTGGGTTTGCTGTGTGCTGTAGGAAGCGGATGCCTCTTCAGGCCTTGTCGATCTCGGCAAAGACTTCGCGGGCAAGGCGGAAAGCCTCTACGCCCGCCGGGATGCCCGCATAGATCGCAAGCTGCATCAGCGTATCCTTGATTTCCTCACGGGTGCAGCCGTTCGTCAAAGCGCCCTTCAGGTGCAGCTTGAACTCGGAGCTGCGGTTTAGGGTTCCGAGCATGACGAGGTTGAGCAGGCTCTTTTCACGGAGGGTCAGCGCGGATCTTCCCCAACCTGCGCCCCAGCAATATTCGGTCACGAGGTTCTGAAAGTCGCGGGAGAAGTCATCTGCCGCGTGCAGCGACTTCTCCACGTATTCGGCGCCTAGGACTTCCTTGCGGATCTTCAGCCCGCGCTCGAACATCTCATCGGACATTAGTCTTTCCCTTCCTTGATGACGGGGTTGCTGAGTGAGCCGATACCGGGGATCTCGACAGTTATCGTATCGCCATCCTTCAGGAAGATCGGGGGCTTGCGCTTGAAGCCGACGCCTGCAGGCGTGCCGGTCGGGATGACGTCACCTGCTTCCAGATCGACGAATTCGGAGATGTTTTCCAGAATTGTCGGGATGTCGTAGATCATCGTATCTGTGTTGGCGAACTGCATCTGTTCATCGTTCAGCGTCGTCTTAATGTCGAGCTTGTGAGGATCGGCGATCTCGTCTGCGGTGACAATAACGGGGCCGAACGGACCCGAGGCGCGAAAGTTCTTGCCGGCAGTGTATTGCGTAACGCGGAATTGGTAGTCACGGACCGTGACATCGTTGAAGATCGAGTAGCCGAAGACATAGTCCATTGCCTCGTCCCTGGTGAGGCGCTTGCCATTCGTATTCTTGCCGATGATGACAGCCAGTTCGCCTTCCCAATCGAGGTCGTCCGAGACTGTCGGGACATATACCGGATCTCCATTGGCCACGAAGGTTGTGGAAAAACGCGCAAAGAGGATCGGGATCGGAGAGATTTCAAGACCGGCTTCCTTGGCGTGTTCGGCATAGTTGCGCGCCACGCAGATGGTCTTCGGCGGGCGGCGGATAGGAGCAAGAAGCTTGACTTCAGATAGTGGCTTGCTTGCCCGCGCACCCTTTTTGCCGCTTGCCGCAAATGCGCCGACGACGGCTTTAAGTGATGCCTGCAGGCGGTCGATCTCCTCAAAAAAATCCTCGATCTTGACCGGGAGTTCGAGAACGGAGGAGTCCGCCTTTGCGCACTCGGCGCTCCAAAGCGTGAGATCGATGACGCGATCGCCAACGATTGCACCGAAGTGTGGTTTGCCCTGTTGTTCATAACTGACAAGCTTCATGGTTATATCCCGTTTATCGAACTACCATGTTCGTATATAGACCACGCGGTGAGATCAAGGTCAACGTGAAGATGGAATGGAACTGGCATCTGCAGGCCGGTTCACGGTAAGAAGGCAGGCATTCGGAAATGGAGACGGACGTTGGTTGAAATATCGCAGACAGGTGACCAGATGCTGACCGTTCTGGAATGCGTGGCGCGCGACGGGCCGGTGAGTGCAGCCGATGTCGCGCGCATATGCGATATCAATCGGACGGTGGCCCATCGGCTTTTGACGACGCTGTCGCAACGCGCCTATATCCGCCGTAATGTGGGTGGCGGTTACATGGTTGGACCGGCGCTTTTGCAACTCACGCGCGGCATGGAAACCGACTTGCGCACCAAGGCCAAGCCAGTGATGCAGAAGCTGGCCGTCGAAACCGGCGAGACCGTCGTGCTGCATGGCATAGCCAATGCGGATGCAGTGGTTATCGATCAGGCGTTGGGCCAGAAGCATCTCGTAAGGGTAGAACACCGTCCCGGCTCCCGCCACTCTCTCCTGCAGGGTGCCAGCGGCTGGTCGATGCTTGCCTTTCAGAACCCGAAATATGTCGAGCGGGTCTTGAAAAATGCCAGCGACCCGGCCGGAGCACGGGAACGGATCGCGCTGACCCACGAAGCAGGATATGCGATTTCCTACGATGAGCTTCAGCTTGGGGTTCATGGAGTTGCCGTTCCGATCATTGAAGCACGAGGACGCTGCGAGGCGAGCCTCGCGATTCTGGTTCCCGCAGCCCGAAGCAGCCTCCTGCCATCCTTCGTCGGATTGCTGGTCAGCGCCTCGCGAGAGATTGCGAAGCAACTGGCTTGATGCATGAAACAGGGCCGCGTGCGCTGCGGCCCTGCCGGAGATTTCTCAATCCTCGACAAACACCCTGTCGCGCTTGCCGTAGAGCGATGGAAACGAGACTGCGACGAGGACGCAGGCCGAGAGCAGCAGCAGTGTCGCGCTGACCGGTTGACTGACGAATATCGTCAGATCACCGGCAGAAAGGATCATCGCCCTGCGGAAATGCTCTTCCAGAAGAGGACCGAGCACAAAACCCAAAAGCAAGGGTGCGGGTTCGAAATCCAGTTTGATAAGCAGATATCCCGCGAGTCCGAAGATCGCGACCAGCCAAAGATCCAGCGGAGCGCTGGAGATGCTGTATACACCGACCGAGCAGAAGACGATGATGACCGGGATCAACGCGTGATAGGGGACACGCAACAGCTTCACCCAGATGCCGACCAGCGGCAGGTTGAGTATGACCAGCATCGCATTGCCGACCCACATTGAAGCGATAATGCCCCAGAAAAGGTTCGGATGCTGGCTGATGACATTTGGCCCGGGCACGACGCCTTGCATGATCATCGCACCGATCATCAGCGCCATCACCGGGTTGGAAGGGATGCCCAGCGTCAGCATCGGAATAAAGGATGTCTGGGCACTCGCATTGTTGGCGCTTTCAGGAGCAGCCACGCCCTCGATCGCGCCCTTTCCAAACTCGGCTTTGTTTTTGGAAACACTCTTTTCGATCGTATAGGCGGCGAAGGATGAAAGTACTGCCATTCCTCCGGGAAGAGTTCCGAGTATTGACCCGATGGCAGTGCCGCGCATGACCGGTGCGATCATGCGTTTGAAATCATCCATCGACAACCATAGCTTGCCGATGGGAAAGACTTCGGCAGTTTTTCCGTTTTCGGCCTGAAGGTTGCGAAAGATTTCAGAAATCCCGAAGAAGCCGACGGCCACAGCGGTAAAATTGACACCGTCTGAGAGTTCGGTGAATCCCATCGTGAAGCGCGCAACGCCAGTGTACAGATCGCTGCCAACCAGCCCCAGCAGAAGTCCGATAAGGATCATCGCGATTGCCTTCGGCATTGAGCCGGACGCTAAGACGACCGAGGACACGAGGCCAAGAAGAACAAGCGAGAAATATTCAGCGGGTCCGAATTCAAGTGCTACGCGCGTCAGCGGTATTGCCACCACGGCAATCAAAACGGTGGCGGCGCAGCCGGCGAAAAAGGAGCCGAGGGCCGCCGCAGAAAGTGCAGGACCTGCCCTTCCGCGCTTGGCCATTTGATAGCCATCGATGGTCGTGACTGCGGCCGAGGATTCGCCAGGCATATTGATCAGGATCGCGGTGGTGGAGCCGCCATATTGAGCGCCATAGTAGATGCCGGCCAGCATGATCAGCGATGCGGTTGGGTCCAGATTAAATGTGATCGGCATCAGCATCGCCATGGTGGCGACGGGTCCGAGGCCGGGTAAAACGCCGATCGCCGTGCCGACGACGACACCAACGAAACAGTAAAGCAGGTTCTGAGCCGACAGGGCGACGGAGAAGCCCATGGCAAGGTGTGATAGAGTTTCCATGACACTTTTCCCTATACGCTAAGCCACGGACCGATGACGGGTATCGGAAGCTTCAGGATCATGCCGAAGATGAAGACGCAGAAAAGGGTGAGGGCGATGCTGACGAGGAAGGCCATCTTCACGGTCTGAGCCTTGCTGGCAAAAGCCGAAATCATCGCGGTCAGGAAAATAGAGGGAGCCAGTCCCATGCCGCGAATGGTCAGACTCAGAATGATCGGCGACACACAAATCAACAGCGTCCCTCGCCACGGTATGGCGCCGATATCGAAGTGAAAGCTGCCGTTTTCTTCCTTTGTGGATCGGACGGCGATGTAAACGCCGACACCGATCAGGATGATGGCCAAAGACAGCGGGAAGTAACCGGGACCCATATTGGTCGATGAGCCGATCTTGAGCGAGGTCAATGCGGACACGCTGAAAAAACCGCCTATCAAAATGCATACACCGCCCGAGACGATGGATTTGGTATTCATGAAATCCTCCCATAAGCCGGCCGTCAGCCGGACATCGAAAACGAACACCGTCTTTCTCCCGAAGACGGTTTCTGGTTCAAGACGAGGCCATATCCCGGAACTCCTGAAGATCGAGAAGACGAACGGCGTCGAGCAGCGCCTCGGTTTCCTGGTCCGAGATGCCCTTGCGGGGTTGCCGTAGCATGCCTCCCGGCAGGCCCAGTCGGTCGAGCAACGGCTTCATGCCGCGTCCACCGGAGCCACCATGACGGTTGAGCGCAAGATGCAGCGAGACTAATTCGCAATAACGATCCCGAAGGCCATGCATGTCGCCAGAACGGAATGCGTCCATCACGGATGTCACCAGTACCGGCGCGACGTTGGCCTCGGTCGTCATGACCGTGTCGGCGCCAAGAAGAAGAGCAGGAAGCATGGCGCGAACGCCGACTGCCGAGATTTCCACGCTCCCACCCAGGCTCGAGACGAGATCGGCGAGATAACCGAGATCACCGCTCGATTCGCGTATGCCAATGACTTGGGGGAACCGTTCGGCGAGTTTTGTGAGCAAGTCCACTGGCACAACATAACCGAGCTTCGGATAGTTGGAGAGGATTACCGGCAGATCGCAATGGTCCAAAATCTGGCAATAGAAGCGCTCGAGTTCGCCGGTATCCGGTTTGCTGCTGCCGTGCCCGACATCGAGCTGGAAGAGATGGATCGCTTCGACGCCGGCCTCCTGTGCAATGCGTATCGTGGCGAGTGCCTCACCTGCGCTCCGTGCCTCGCGTCCGCCAGCTCGTATGCCGGTCCGACCTTTGAGGGTCTCGGCTGAGATCGCGAGAACGTTACGAAGCTCCTTGTCATCCAGCGAGAAGCCTTCGCCGATATTGGTGCTGCCTGCGTAGACGTTCTGGCCCGCATCGGCGAGGCGCCGCAGATGCCTGCGCATCGCCGGTTCGTCCAGCGCGCCGTCGCGATCGAAATGCGTTAGGCTGACGACCCATGCGTTGTGAGATGTCTTACCCATTTGCTTTAGCCGAACCTCCTCGGTCGCCTTGTTGCAACCGGCAAAACTTCAACCCCTTGGTTCCGGACCTTGAGGCTGCGGCGTTGCATCAGGGCTTACGCACAGTGACGGACAAATATGTGACGGGTTTTCCACTCAGGTTTCGAATGGCATGTGTGACGCCATTGGTCATCGAAACCACCTGTCCCGGTCCATAGTGGGTCTCAACGCCTTCGCGACTGTCGGTAAAGACGCCGTCGAGGACGTAAATCAGTTCGGGGCGACCTTCATGGGAATGTGGCGCGTAACCTCCGTCCGGGGCAATCGTGGTCCTGCTCATCCGCAGGACGTGCCCATCGATCGCGCCGATTTCTGCAGCAAGATCAGCAAGGGCTAGGCGCTCCGTGGTGAAGCCGACGGGCTCTGATTCTTCTCCCAAACCAGTCATCGTTTCCTCCCGACGTTTGGTTTACCGTTTTGGTATCCAATATAAGATACCAAATATACTCGTACTTTCGGTCTGTCAACGATAATGCCGCCAAGTCTGAAAAGAGCTGGGCAAAACAACGTAAAAGTCACGGCAAATCTGCCGCAGGACAAAAAAATATCTGCGCCGATGAAAACATTGAAACTGGTCGGTCGGATGACTGGAGAGGCCGCTTCGAGGGCGTTAGCTGACGACCTTCAAACCTCTCATACGAAAGCCCTGAGCCTGCGATTTGATGGCGGAAAGCAGCCTGTCGCGAGAATGGGCCACATGCTTTTCCATCATCGCTACGGCTTGATCGATTTTTCCAGCTTCCACCAGGTCGATGATTGCATTGTGTTCGCGCGATCCCACGTCGTCCTTGTCCGCCTTGAGGTCAAGCCAACGCGCACGATAAACGACACGCATGATGTCGGCCAGTGCTCTGATGGTGAAGACGTTCCCGGCAATCCGGGCGAATTCCAGATGAAATTCCTCGGCTTTCGGCGCCCGCACCTCAACCTCGTGAGAACTTGCCGACGATTCCATCGCCAAAGCTCTCAGGCGGGAAATATCGTTCGGCGTTGCGACCGCCGCTGCTTCGCGTACGGCGGAACATTCAAGCAGCGCGCGGAACGCGAAAGCCTGTTCGAGTTCGTCAAGCTCGATAGGTGCGACCGAATAGCTGCGATCACCCTTGCGAACCAGGCCCTCTGTTTCCAGTTTCACCAGAGCGGCACGGATTGGCGTGCGCGACGAGTCCAAAAGGCTTTCGAGGCTTCGTTCCGCCAGAGACTGGCCGGGCAGGAGCTCAAGTGATAGGATCGCTTTCTTGAGGCGCTCATAGGTTATGGTAGTCGCTGATTTGCCAGCATCTGAGTCGTGTTGCATTTTGCCCTCGCGGTATCCAGCAATGAATACCAATTCATGACATTTCGGTCAATTATCCTGCGCAGCAGGTAGAACTCATTTTGCTATTGCGCGAACGTCCGTCATGAATATATACCAAATTGGTATCCAATGAGGTGGTATATGAAAGTCACAGCTCTATGCGGCAGTCTTCGCGACGGCTCGTTCAATATGCTTGCGTTGCAGGCGGCTCAAAAACTTGCGCCCGAAGGCATGGAAATATCGATCGAAAGCATAGCGGATATCCCGCTTTACAATGACGATGTCCGAAAGCGCGGTTTGCCTGCGGCCGTCGCACAGTTGAGGCAAAAAATTGCCGAAGCCGATGCGATCCTCATTTCGTCTCCCGAATATAATTATTCCGTATCCGGCGTGTTGAAGAACACGCTCGACTGGGTTTCTCGTGCGCCGGAACCGCCGATGGAAGACAAGCCCGTGGCCATCATTGGCGCAAGCATCGGCATGCTCGGAACGGCACGGGCCCAATATCATCTGCGCCAGATTCTGGTCTACATGAACTGTTTCGCCGTCAACAAGCCAGAGGTTTTCATCGGCATGGCGGATAAGAAGTTCGACGAAAACGGTGAACTGACGGATCCCGTCGCGATCAAGCTGATTGGCGACCAGTTGATCGCTCTGCAAAAACTCACTATTCGCCTTGCAGCCAAATAAACGATGGGGCCGGGTGATCCGGCCCCATCAAACTTGTCGTGACCATATCTCAGCGGATCCTTTGAAGCGCGGACATAAAGTGCCTGGCTTTTTCGGCATAATCTTCTGATGATTTGCGCAGAATGGCCTCGCCCTTTTCATCGATCTGGCGGATGATCTTGGCGGGAGAGCCGACAACCAGTGAATTGTCTGGAATTTGTTCCTTTTCGCGGACCAGCGCGCTCGCACCGATCACGCAGTTTCGGCCGATAACCGCCCCGTTGAGAACGATCGCACCCATGCCTATCAGGGTGTTGTCGCCAATCGAGCAGCCGTGCACGATTGCCCCGTGACCGATCGTACATCCTTCGCCGATGGTGGCCGGGAAACCCGGGTCGGAGTGGACGACGCAGTTTTCCTGTATATTGGTCATCCGACCGATGCTGATTGGCGTATTATCTCCACGCAGCACAGCGCCGAACCAGATGCCAACATCGTCACCCAGCGACACATCGCCAATGACCGCTGCGGTCTCCGCGATCCATGTTTTGTCGGCGGAAAATTCCGGCGCCTTACCGTTGAGAATATAGATTGCCATGGCGGACCGTCACTCGGCGGCGATTCTGGTATCGGAAAAACCGAGCGGTATGCCGGCCTTTGCCATTTTTCCGAAAAGCTCCTGCCCTGGAATGATCCGCCGCAGCGTCGGCTGCACCGCAATTAGGGCGGAAAGGTCGATTCCCGTATCGAACCCCATGGATTCGAGCATGTAGGCCAGGTCTTCCGTGGCGATATTTCCGCTGGCGCCAGGCGCGAAGGGGCAGCCGCCCAGGCCGCCGAGAGACGCGTCGAACGAGCGGATGCCCGCATCGAGAGCTGCAACGACATTGGCGAGGCCCGTGCCGCGCGTATCGTGGAAATGCGCGGACTTGCACTTGTCACCCACAGCGGCGCGAACCTTGCCAAACATGCGTTTCACCTGTGCGGGCGTCGCATAACCCACAGTGTCGGCCAAGCCGATCTCGTCGGCACCGGCTTCGACGGCGGCGACGGCGAGACGCACGACCTCATCTTCCGATACGTGGCCCTGCAGTGTGCAGCCAAAAGCCGTCGCTATGCCGGCTTCGATATGGATATTCCAGTTTTCGTCGCGGCGCATCTGCGCGACCCGACCGAGCTCTTCGACCATTTCGTCAGGCGTCTTGCGGACGTTCGACGTGGAATGGGCCGCGCTCGCCGAAACGGGCATGACAACGACCTGCGCGCCGGCCGCCACTGCGTTAATCGCACCGCGAAGGTTCGGTGCCAGTGCCGCGACGAGAAGGCCGGGCATGTTGCGAGCCGCCGCCACGACGTCCGCCGCGTCGGCCATCTGCGGCAGGTTCTTCGCGGGTACAAAGGAGGCGACTTCGAAACGCTTCACGCCCGTTGCCGCTTCCGCCGAAAGCCATTCCAGCTTTTCGGCGGTCGGAATGGTGACCGGCAGCATCTGGAGGCCGTCTCGCAGGCCGACTTCGACGATCTCTACTTTTTCTCTCGTCATATCTTTATCCTCAGGCCGATTGGGCCTTGCGCTGGGCGCCGTTCTCCACGGAGCGTTCGCCAGCCTTTTCGGCAACGATGCCTCTTGCGATCAGGCTGTTGATCTCGCTCGCATCGATGCCGCATTCGGTCAACACTTCGCGTGTATGTCCGCCGACGGATGGCAATCCGGTCGTTGGGTTGAGGCGCCTGCCGCCGAACGTGATCGGCAGGGCAGGGGTACGGGCGTCCACCCCGTTCGGCAGCGTGAGTTCGATCAGGCCGCCGGACGCAAGAAGATGCGGATCTTCCAGAAGTTCGCCGGGACGGCGAACCGGCGCGAACGGCAGGCCGATGGTCTCCAGCCTTTCGATGAGCTGGTCGAGCGGTATCGCCGTCAGCATTGTGCGGACCTCCGGCAGAAGCCACGAACGCTCGGCAGAGCGGTCGTTATTGCTTTGCAGGCGCGGATCGGACAGCCATTCCTGACGTCCGAACTCGTTGCAGAAATCGACCCATTGGCCATCGCCGATGATGCCGACAAAAAGCTGGGTACCTTCCGGCATGTCGAAGAGATCGTAGACGGGCCACGGCCGTTCCTTGACGGACCACGGCTCGGAGGCTTCGCCGGTTATGGCCTCGGCCAGCATGGCCTGCGCCATCAGGAAGACGTTGTTTTCAAACAGCGACGCCTGCACTTCCTGGCCCTTACCCGTCTTTTCGCGTTCGCGGATAGCGGCCTGGATCGCGATGACGCCAAACATGGCGCCCATGATGTCGTTGACAGAAGCGCCGGCGCGCATCGGCTTTCCGGGGAGGCCGGTCATATAGGCGAGCCCACCCATCATCTGAACGACTTCATCCAGCGCGGAACGCTTGTCGTAAGGGCCGGGCAGGAAGCCTTTCAGCGAACAAAAGACCAGCTTGTCGTTGATGTCCGAAAGCGTCTTGTAGGACAGTCCAAGGCTGTCCATGCGTCCGGGTCTGAAATTTTCTATCACGATATCAGAGCCTTCAACCAGCTTCTTGACAAGAGCCAATCCTTCCTGGCTTTTCATGTCTACGGCGATGCTCTTCTTGTTGCGGTTGAACGCCGCAAAGAACCCGGCGGCGAGGCCAGAGAGATGGCGGGTTCGATCGCCCCGGGGAGTCGGCTCGATCTTGATCACCTCTGCGCCGAGATCGGCGAGGATCAGGCCGCAGCATGGTCCCATGACCATCTGGGTGAATTCGAGCACACGAAGGCCCGCGAGCGGCAGATTTTTCATAATAGTCCTCGTCAAAAGAATTCATTGGTAGCGAATGGTGACCGTTTTGGTTTCCAGGTAGTGCTCAAGCCCTTCGCGCCCGTGCTCTCTTCCGAGACCGGATTGCTTCATGCCGCCGAAGGGAAGGTTGGCATCGAGAACATTATGGGTGTTGACCCACACCGTGCCCGCCTTCAGCGCACGGGTCAGCCGCATGGTGCGGTTGAGATCCGTGCTCCAGATCGAGGCCGCGAGCCCGAAGGATGTGTTGTTGGCAAGATGCAACGCATGCTCCTCGTCATCGAAAGGCATGGCCGCGATGACCGGGCCAAACACTTCGTCGCGGACGATTTCCATGTCGGGGTTCACGTTGCTGACGAGCGTCGGGGCGACGAAATAGCCGCGGTCCGGAACGGCGCGACGTCCGCTGGAAAGCCGTGCGCCGGCGGCTTCGGCACGGTCGATAAAGCCTTTCACGCGGTCGCGCTGCCGTGCCGAAACGACCGGGTTCAGCTCGGAATTCGGGTCCAGGCCCGGTCCGAAGGCAAGGCTATCGGCGACCTTTGCCAGTTTCTCAACCGTTTCCTCGTAGATGCTGCGCTCGACGAGCACGCGGGTTGCTGCGGTGCAGACCTGGCCCTGGTTGAAGAAGAGACCCAGGCGCGCCAGAAGCTGGTCTTGGTTGTCTTGCATGTCGGCAAACAGCAGCATTGGGGATTTCCCGCCAAGCTCCAGAGTAAAGCGCTTCATGCCGTCGATGGCGTTGTGGCCGATGATCTTGCCGACCTCGGTCGAGCCAGTGAACGCCAGCTTGTCGACACCCGGATGGGTCGCGAGTGCGGCACCTGCTGCATGGCCATAACCGGTCACGATGTTGACAACGCCCGCCGGCAGGCCGGCCTCGATGCAGAGACGGGCAAACCGCAGTGCGGTCAGCGGCGTTTCTTCGGAAGGCTTGACGACGATCGTGCAACCGGCCGCCAGCGCCGTGCCGACCTTCCAGACGAGCATCGACAACGGGAAGTTCCATGGAATGATGGCCCCGACGACGCCGACCGGCTCGCGCAGGGTATAGGTCATGTAGCGGCTGCCTTCCGGCGGCGCCTGAATGGAACTGTCGAGCGTATGGCCTTCGATCTTCGTTGCCCATCCCGCCATGTAGCGCAGATAGTCGACGGAGGCTCCGACCTCGATGGCGCGGGAAATGCCGATATTCTTGCCGTTGTTGAGGGATTCGAGCTGGGCGAATATCTCGCCGTCACGTTCGAGCAGGTCTGCCAGCTTGAGGATCGCCCGCTCGCGATCGGCCGGCCGCAACCGCGACCATTCTCCGGCAAGCGCTGTTCTGGCCGCCGAAACAGCCTCGTCGATCTCACTTGCACCGCAGGCTGGAATGGTTGCGATTGCATGGCCGCTCGATGGATCGAATACGTCGATGCGGGCGGCATCGGGCGTCGGTACAAACGCGCCGCCGACGAAAATTTGCTGGTCGCACTTCAGAAATTCCCGAGCGCCGGGATGCAGGTGTAACAATGTCTGTTCAAGAGTCATGTCTCTGTTTCCCTGCTTTAGCCGCGGACTTTGGGCATGAGGATGAGTGGCCATGGGCTCGGCATAGTCCCGCATGGCACGTGGACGAGGGTCGGACGTCCGCTTTGAAGCCCCGCCCGCACCGCCTGTTCGAGCTCGTCCGGGTTTTCCGCGCGCAGGCCGAGAACGCCGAAGGCCTCCGCGAGCTTGACAAAATCGGGACTCTGCAGATCGGCCGCAATGACACGATTACCGTAACGCTCCTGCTGAATGCGCTTGACGTTTCCGAACATCTTGTTGTCGAACACCACGAACACGATCGGAAGATCGTGCTTCACGGCGGTGGCCAGCTCGCCGACCTGATAGAGAAAGCCGCCATCGCCCGCGATCGAGACGACCGGACGCTCGGGCAGGGCAGCCTTGACCCCCAATGCCGTTCCCACGCCCCATCCGAGGTTGTCCTGATAACCGGGCGACAGGAAGGTACGGGGCGCCTGGACCGGGAATGCCAGTCGACTGACGAAGCCGACCTGAGTCACCTCATCCACGAAGATCCCGTTATCGGGCAGGGCGGCGCGAATGGCCTGGAGAAAGCCGACCTGCGGCTGAAGACCTTCGAGCTTGCCGGCCAGCCATGCGTTATGCTCGGCCAACTCGACAGCCCGGGACGAATTTTTGAAGAAAAGGGCTGAAAGCCGGTCTGCAAGCGCGCAAGCGTATTGCGCGGCATCGCCGACCAGCGCGACATCCGCCTTGCGGAAGCGATCGGGCTCCGATGGCTCAATGTCGATGCGAATGATCTTCAGGTCGTCGGAAACGCCCCACATGGATTGCTGCATGTGAAGCCGCGTTCCAATGCCTATCACCACGTCGGCTTCCGCCCAGAGCCGGTGTGAAACCGGCAGCCTGACGGCCAACCGGTGATCCGTCGGAATGACGCCCGTGCCGCGCCGATAGCCGGCGACAGGCGCTTCGAGCAGTTCGGCGAGTGCACAAACCTCCGCGCCGGCATCCTGTGCGCCTCCGCCGACGATGATCAGCGGGCGCTTTGCGGTTTGCAGAAGTGCCGCGGCCCGTTCCACGGCATCGTGATCGACGGGATACGACGGTGCTGGATAGTCGGGCACGTTGAGATCGACCGGGGCTATCTGAGCCAGAACGTCCATGGAGCATTCCAGTACAACTGGCCCCGGACGGCCCGACGTTGCCCTGGCGATGGCTTCGGCTATCGCTGCTGGCGCCTGCTGCGGATGCGTGATCCGTAGCGTGAACTTGCTGAAATGATCAGCGATTCCGAGTTGATCGTGCAACTCGTGCAGATGACCGTGGCCTCGGTCGATATCCACCTGCGGTATCTGACCGATAATAGCGATGACAGGAGCGTTCATGCTGAACGCTGTCAGCAGGGCGGCTGAGGCATTCAGGAAACCAGGCCCTGGCACGACGGAACATACCTGGGGCTTGCCTGTCGCAAGCGCAGCCCCAAGGGCCATATAAGCCGCCGTTTGCTCATGTCTCGGATGGATGACGCGAAGCGATGTGGATTCTTTGTAAAAGGCATCGAACAGTGGATCACTCTGAAGGCCGGGCAGGGCATAGACCGTATCGATACCCTTGCATATGAGGCTCCTCACCAGAGCATCCGCCGTTGTCATGCGGGGAAAATGAATGTCCTTTACAGATCTTTGCCCGCGATCAACAGTCCAGGCTTTGGAGATGCTTTCCATAAAATCTTCCACTTCTTTGATGACATGGAGCCGCTCCCGCTATGAAGCGGCTCTTCATAGCGGAGATGGCATGGGCATCAGATGCGCTCGATGTTGGCGTCCTTGACCACCTTGGTCCATTTGGCCACGTCCGACTGGACGCGGTCGTGGAACTCCTTTGACGAGGAGGCCATTGCAGTGGAGCCGAGACCTTTGATGCGGGAAATGCTCGCTTCCTGCTTTACAATGTTAGCCATGACACCCTGCATCTTGCTGACGATGTTGGCGGGCAGACCCTTCGGTCCTGCAATACCGTAATATGACGTAACTTCGTAGCCCGGCAGGACTTCGGCGATCGCCGGAACGTCAGGCAAATCGGCATAACGCTCCGGGCTGGTCACTGCGATCGCCTTGATTTCTTTGGACTGAATTTGCGGAAATACCGAGGCGGGGCCGTTGATGACAAAGTCGAGCCGCTTGGACAAGAGATCGACCATGGATTGGGAGTTTTGCTTGTAAGGGACGTGCTGTAGCTTGATACCCGCTTGCGACGCGAGAAGCTCCATCGCCAGATGCAATGTCGTGCCGATGCCCGAAGACGCATATGTGAAAGGACGGCTTGCCTTCTTTGCTTGCTCAATTAGATCCTTCGGATTGTTGACCGGATGGTCAGGATAGGTGGCGATCGTGAAGGGCGTGCCACCTGCGATCAAGCTGACAAAGGTGAAGTCGTCGACGGTATTGTAGGGCAACGTGGCATAGATGGCAGCTGCCACCGCATGAGCTCCGGTAAACATGATCAGGCTGTAGCCATCGGGAACTGCACGGGCGATTTGATCGGAAGCCGTCGTTCCGCCAGCCCCAGGCCGTGGATCGACCACAAAGCTCTGCTTGAGCTCGGCTGTCAGGCCTTCCGCTGCGACGCGGGCAATGCCATCGCTATTGCCTCCCGGCCCGAAACCATGCGCCAGCGTCACCGCGCGCTCCGGCCATTCCGCTGCTCTCAAGATGGAAGGCATAGCGAGGGACGCCGCCGTACCGATGAGCAGTGCTCTGCGGTTGAGTTCGAATTTCATGTTGTGTCCTCCCCGATAAAGTCTTGTTGATACAATGCCGGTCGCTCTCCTCCACGTCTTGCGATCGACTGTTATCCCGGGCAGCGCGTCGTACAGGAGTAGGCGCTAAACGGTATTCGATACCTACAACCAATTTGGTATCCAATGCAAGATACCATTATAGACAAGGCGATCTTTTACGCAGAATCAAGTGCCATTGACGAGGTTGGTCGCGCGCTGGAAAAGCCAATCAGCGGCGATGCCTGTGGCATGCCGGCTTGACCGGATGAGATAAAGCGGCATGGGTGCGGACCAGCGCGACGCCAGTTCCGCGGACATGGGAAGTCGCTTGAGCTTGTCGGAGGCAAGGTCATCGTCGATGACATGCAGGGGCATGTTTCCCCAGCCGAGCCCGGCCAGCAGCATTTCCCGCTTTGCACCAATATCGCTTGTTCGCCACGATTGGTCAGCGACGGCAGCCGATGCACGGCTGGAGCTTGTCCGATCGCGATCGAGCATGATGATCTGCCTGTGGCGTCGAGCAATTTCGAAGCCGATGGGACCATCCATATCCGCCAGCGGGTGGAAAGGTGCCGCAACGGCAATTCGCTGTATCTCTATTAGCGGAACGGCAGTGACCTCGGTGGATCGCAGCGCCATCGGGCCGGCGATACCCAATGAACAGGTGCCGTTCAACACGGCGACAAGCGGCGAGGTCATGGCGTCGACCACGACCTCCAGATCGACGGCGGGAAACTGCTGTCCGAAGGACGCCACCGCGGGGATGAGCGATGCCATCGGCATCAATGTATCGACGATGAGGCTTACCTGGCTCTCTATGCCGCCGCGCAGATTGGTGGCCTTGGCCTGAAGGCGGGAAATATGCTCCACGACGTCGCGTGCGGCAGCCGCGAGAATGAGCCCATCCTCGGTCGGCGAAAGCGGGCGGGCCGTGCGGTTAAAAAGGGTGACCCCCAACTCACGCTCAAGTGACTGTATCGAATAGGAAACCGCAGCCTGAGCCCGCCCCAAGGCACGCGCACCGGAAGAAAGGCCGCCGTGATCGATAACCGCAAGAAAATCAATGAGATGGGCGGTGGCAGGAACATGCATGTAAAAATAATATCAAAATATTCGATCATGGACAACAAAGTTTTCCTGACTTTTTCGAATAAGTCTACCGTGATAGCTGTGTAACATAACAACGACACTACAGGAGACACCACATGTTTACCCGCCGCACCATGGCAAAATTCGCGGCGTTTGCCCCGCTTCTGGCGTCCAACGCCTACGCGGCAACGCCTGGCAGAACTGCCGGTTCGGCTCCCGCGCTGGAGGTCGAGAGGCGCTCGCTGGACGAATTGCACAAGGCGGCAATCGCGGAGGGCGGCAAGCTGGTCGTTTACGGCGGCGGCGACATTCCGAATGGCGCAGCGGGCATGGAGCAGGCCTTCGCGAAACGCTTCCCCGGGGTAACGGCCCGAATTCTGATCGACCGCAGCAAGTACCAGGGTGTTCGTATAGACAACCAGCTCGAACTCGACGCCCTGCAATGTGACGTCGCGCATGTTCTGGCATGGCAATATTATGATCGCTGGAAAGCCAATGGCGAGCTCCTTGCTTACAAGCCTCTTGGCTGGGATGCCGTCTACCCTGACTTCAAGGATCCGGACGGAATGATCACCAGCGTGGCGATCTATGCGTTCAGCAGCCTGATCAACAAGTCGAAGATTGCAGAGAACGAAGCTCCCTTTGATGCGCTCGACTTCCTTAATCCGAAGCTGAAGGGCCAGATCGCGCTTACCTATCCGCAGGACGACGATTCTATCCTCTATCAGTTCGAACGCATCGTCGCTGAGCACGGCTGGGACTATATCGAGAAGCTGATAGAGCAGGATGTTATATGGAACCGCGGTTCGGGCATCACCCGTCGCCGCGTCGAGAACGGCGAAGCCGCGGTGTCCTTCACGACGTCCGGCCCGATCGTTGCAAATCCGAAAGGACCGACGCAGTTCCTTCTGCCGAAGACGGGTTCCTTCCTCTCCTGGGCGCATCCCGGCGCGATCTTCAGGCGTGCCAAGCATCCAGCAGCAGCCAAGTTATATATGTCCTGGTTGCTGTCGGAAGAAAACCAGGGCACCAAGCGTTCCTGGTCGGTTCGCGAGGACATGCCGCCGCCGGAAGGCATGGAGCCGATCTTCGCCTACAAGACCTACCCCATCCACTTCCGCGAGTTCCTGCGTGACAGGGCCCGGATCGAAACATTCCGCGACCAGCTCGAGCAATACATCGGCCCCATGCAAGGCGAGAATCCCACAAAGGTAGAAGGCGTATTCCCAGAAGGACGCGCCTGACGCATGAATGACATTGCGAAGGCCGGCTCTACGCCGGCCTTCGCCTTAAGGCTGCCTCCATGCCTTGGCGAGCGACCCCATGAAAAAGTCCGACCCCGGCCTGCGCGCATTCGGTATCCGCGCCGGTGTGCTGGAACTCACCCCGATACCACCCACTGCATCATCATCAACAATGACGGGAAGGCCACCGGCAACGATAGGGGTCGCCCACCGACCCCGCGGAATTGATGCCATAGGCGGGCCTTCCAGGCTGGCTTGTCACCCCATAGCTTTTCATCGTCCGCTTTGCGCCGGCAGAGGAATAGGCCTTGTCCTGCGCAATGATAGATCTTGTGATCCTACCCCGTCCATACGCTCGAACGCGATAAGCTGGCCGGACTCATCGGTAGTCGCTATTCACATCGGCACGCCGATATCCTCGGCCTTTTGTCTTGCGACCAGCAATCAGCTCGCGGGCGCCTTCAAGGCTCAAGAGCTTGATAGTCAACATTTCAGCGCGGCCTCTGCTGGGTATGCTTCTCCGCAAACCTTGCTGTCGATACTCATTTGCCACCACTATAAATTTATGATTTTGCGCTCCGCTTTTTGGTATCCATAAGAATATGCCATTTGCCTATCAAGGTCGTTTCGGGCAAAGGCTCCCTATTCATGTTCGGCGAAACGCTTTGATGCGCCCTAAGAGTAGAGAAAAGACATCGAACGGAAATTCATGACAGTCGAAGCGAGCATAGAGCTTGCAACAAGAGTAAGGATGCGCTTGGCTGCGACGAGTAGCAGCTTCATCACCCACCCAGATCGGAATATCTTCGTAGTATGTTGTTAATATAAGCAACAAACCGTGCTTGCAGAGTGGCGCCAGTGCTCATTTGAACTTGCCATCCATACCAGCGCCCTAAGGAACTTGTGGCTATCCGTGCTTTAGGCCGCGCTTGCCCTTCGTGCTGGCCCGCGCGAAGTTTCCGATCTGCCGCTGTGCACTCTGCGCACATAACGGATATGGTGATTGTTTTTCCTGCGTTGCGCCGTGATGCTGCATCGGCACTGGACGGATGGAGACTGTCCTGTGGTCGCTTTGAGGAGGAGTTCACCATGACTGAATTTTGTTCGCCCCGATCGTCGGTTACCTGCCTGTTGATGGTTGTCGAGGACTGACCTCGGCGTGTCGTGGCCGAGCGAGAAAACGCCACGTTGATTTTTCAGACCTGTGGCGGGCCGATGGATGCTGTCTTCGAAGGCAGCATCCCGGCGTTGCGAGGCCGCAAGTCGCCACACTTTGTTTCAGGATGATATCATGGCTGCTTCGGCGAGGGACATTATTGCGGAGAACAAGGCGGCCGGTGCTTCGCAGCACAAGGCGAAAGTGCTGATCGTCGGTGCCGGGCCTGTCGGCTTGACGCTAGCCAACTATCTTGGTGGCTATGGCGTTGAGACGATCGTGATCGAAGCGCTGCCGCAACTCATCGATTATCCGCGCGCTATCGGCATCGATGACGAGGCCTTGCGCACGATGCAGGGCATCGGTCTTGCCGACAAGATTGAGCCGCACACGACGCCGTTTCACTGGATGCGTTTCCTGACGGCATCCGGTCGCTGCTTTGCTTCGATCGAGCCACGCACCGACGAATTCGGCTGGTCGCGCCGCAATGCTTTCATCCAGCCACAGGTCGATCGCATCCTGTTCGAGGGGCTTTCCCGCTTCGACAATGTGCAGGTGCGGTTCTCCACCAGCTTCGTGAAACTGGAGCAGAACGCCGACCGAGTATTGGCCCAGGTAGAGGGGCCGGATGGACCTTACACGATCGAAGCCGATTATCTGGTCGCTGCCGATGGCGGACGCAGCCCGGTGCGAGAGACGCTCGGTCTGGCTTTTGAAGGTGAGACCGCCGCCAACCAGTGGATGGTCATCGATATCGAGAACGACCCGGTCGGGACGCCCAATCTGTATCTTCACTGCGACCCGAAGCGTCCCTATGTTTCGGCGGCATTGCCGCACGGCGTCCGTCGTTTCGAGTTCATGGTGATGAAGGATGAGGACGAGGCACATTTCAGCCGGCCGGAGGTCGTGCGGTCGCTTCTGTCCAAGGTTCTCGAAAAGCCGGAAGAGGCGAAGCTGATCCGCCAGCGTATCTATAATCACAACGCCCGCCTCGCCAATCGGTTTCGCGTTCAGCGCGTTCTTCTGGCGGGTGATGCCGCCCACATCATGCCGGTGTGGCAGGGGCAGGGGTACAATTCCGGTATCCGCGATGCGGCCAATTTGGGCTGGAAGCTCGCCATGGTGGCCACAGACAGGCTCGAACCTGCCTTGCTCGACACCTATCAGTCCGAACGTCGCGACCATGCCAAGGCCATGATCGATCTGTCGGTCATGGTCGGAAAGGTCTTCAACCCGCCATACGCTTTCCTCAGTACGGTACGTGATGTGGTGACGCGGGTGCTGAACTATGTTCCCTCCGCCAAGCGCTACCTGCTGGAAATGCGATTCAAGCCGATGCCGCGTTTCACGGAAGGTGTAGTGGTGCCGAGCCGTGCCGGCGATGCGCGCAAAAGTCCCGTTGGACGGCTGTTCATTCAGCCGCGGGTTCGCACGGCATCCAACCAGATCGTTCGTATGGACGAGGTGATCGGTCCCAATTTCGCGATCCTGTCTTGGGGCAACAATCCCGTCCAGTACATGGATCCGGAACAGGTGGCGATGTGGCGCTCTCTTGGAGCAGTCTTTGTCAGCGTCAAGCCGGACGTCCAGCTTGGCAGCCGGCCCGCCGAAGGCCTCGGTTTCCGCTCTGATCCGCTTGAAGGTATTGTGGAGATTGGTGACGTGCAAGGCCGCCTCAAGGAATGGTTCGGCAATTGGCCGGAATCTGTCGTGTTCCTGCGGCCGGACCGCATCGTCGCTGCGACGTCAACTCCCCTGCAAGTGACGGACGTTTCCAAGGCTCTGGCCCGTGTCCTCTCTTATACGCCTCGCCCGATCCGGACAGAGACCCGGACTGGTGAAGCATCGCATGGGTCGGTAGCCGCTGAGTAGGCTGACAACTGAAGCAAGATCACGCACAGGAATGGAAAATGGCATCACAGGAACTCGTGAACGAACTCGCCGCAGAGTTAAGAAGGGCTGACGAGACCCGGACGGCGGTTGCGCCCATTCGACCGCGCATGCCTGATGACGGCGGTGAAACCGCTTATGCGGTCCAGCGGGCGAATGTCGAATATTGGCAAGGCAAGGGGCGTCGTGTCGTCGGCAGGAAGATCGGTCTCACCGCCAAGGCCGTACAGGCGCAACTGGGTGTCTATCAACCGGATTTTGGAACGCTTTTTGCCGATATGATCTTCGGCGACGACGAGGAGATCCCCGCTGACCGCTTGATCCAGCCGAAGGTGGAAGCCGAAGTTGCGCTGGTGCTGAAGCGCGATCTGACCGCCGTCGACGTGACGTTGACAGAACTGTTGCAGGCCGTCGATTTTGCCTTGCCGGCAATCGAAATTGTCGACAGCCGCATTGCGGGATGGGACATCCGCTTCAACGACACCGTCGCCGATAACGCCTCGTCCGGCCTCGTCGTGCTGGGGGCCGTGCCGGTCCCGCTGGCTGGTCTCGATCTCAAGCTTCTGCCGATGACCATGACGCGTGGAGACGAGACGGTTTCGACCGGGAGCGGCGCTGCCTGCCTTGGCCATCCCCTGAATGCCGCGCTCTGGCTTGCCCGCAAGATGGCTGGCTTCGGGGCACCGCTGGTTGCCGGCGACCTCATTCTCAGTGGAGCGCTCGGTCCGATGGTGGCAGCCCATCCCGGCGAGCATTTCGAGGCCAGCATTGAGGGACTGGGCGTGGTTCGCGCTGCCTTCGGGGAAGAGCGGAACTGACGCGTTCGCGGCACTCAGGCTTCGGCGTCCGACCGATGAGGGCATCGGCGGCAGTTGCGAGTCCGCGCGGAAAAGGAAGTCAAGGGGAGGAGATTGAGATGATAAGGCGTCAGTTCCTGTTGGGAACCGTTTCCACGATAGCTGCAATCGCGGTCGGGGGCGCATCCGCCAATGCTGCCGAGACCGTGAAAGTCGGCCTCGTTCTTTCCATGTCCGGGCCGTTCAGTCAGTACGGACGCCAGATGGAGAACGGTATCCGCCTGTTCATGAAAGAGCACGGCGATACGATCGCGGGCAAGAAAATCGAGCTCGTCATCAAGGATGACGGCGGCCTTGCTCCCGACCGTGCCCGGCGGGCGGTGCAGGATCTTCTCGTTCGCGACAAGGTCGACATCCTTGCCGGGTTTACCTTTACCGCTTCCGCCATGGCGGCCGCACCGCTTGCGAAGGAGGCAGGTGTGGCGATGATCGTCATGAACGCGTCGTCTTCGGGTATCACTGCGGCAAGTCCCTACATGATCCGCGTCGGGCAGACCTTGCCGCAGATCACCGAGCCGGCCGCCCGGTACGCGGCCGAGCAGGGCTACAAGAAGATCTACACGCTGGTTTCCGATATTACCGCCGGGCACGACGCCGAGGCCGCCTTCGTCCGAGGCCTGAAGGCTGCGGGCGGCGAGGTTTTCGGGTCGCTGCGCGTTCCGGCCCAGAACCCGGATTTCGCTCCCTTCGTCCAGCGCATCAAGGACGCCAAACCTGACGCGGTCTTTGTCTGGTTGCTGCCGGGCGAAGCGACGATCAACTTCATCAAGGAGTTCAATCAGCGAGGGCTAAGAGCGGAGGGTGTGACCATGCTCGGCACCGGGGATCTCACCGACGAACTGACCATCGAAGCGACCGGCGAACCGGGCGTCGGCGTGGTTACGACCGGCCACTACTCCATGGCTCACGCCTCTCCAAAGAACGAAGCGTTCGTGAAAGCCTACCTCGCCGACTATCCCCAGGACAAATGGCCCAACTTCCTTTCCGTCTCGGCCTATGACGGTATGGCGGCGCTTTATCGCGGATTGGAAAAGACCGGAGGTGATGCGGCAGGCCCGGCGATCACCGACGCCCTCAAGGGGGAACCATTCGAAAGTCCACGTGGCCCGATCGAGATCGACGCAGTGACCCGCGACATCGTGCAGACCGTTTATGTCCGCAAGGTCGAGCGTGTGAACGGGCGGCTCTCGAATGTGGAATTTCATGAGTTCCCCAAAAGTCGCGACACCACACAGTAACGCACGATCGAAAGGCGCTCCGGTTTCCGTGACCGCCATGATGTGCTTCCGGAGAACCGAATGACAGCTAGCTTCCTCGGCATCCTCTTCGACGGTCTGGCCTACGGCAGCCTGTTGTTCCTGATCGGTGTCGGCCTGTCGATCACCCTGGGTTTGATGAACTTCATCAATCTCGCTCATGGTGTCTTCGCCATGGTGGGTGGTTATCTGAGCGTCTATCTGTCGCAGAGAATGGGCATGCCATTTCTGGCGACGCTGCCGCTTGCCTTTGTCGGCGCGGCACTGGCCGGGCTTGTTGCCGAACGGGTCCTGTTTCAACGCCTCTACAAGGCATCGCATCTGGATCAGGTCCTGTTCACGGTCGGGTTCGTTTTCTCCTCGATCGCGGTGGCGCACTATTTTTTCGGGGCAGGCCAGCAATTCGCTGCGATACCTTCTTTTCTTCAAGGGCAGGTCAGGGTTGCCGGAATCGACCTTGGCAAATATCGGCTGCTATTGATTGCAGTCGTCGCATTGCTGACTGTCGGTCTGCATCTGATGCTGTCCAGAACCCGTTTCGGGGCGTCCGTTCGCGCCGCCGTCGACAATCAGGATGTCGCCGACGGCCTCGGCATCAATGTCGGCGTGGTTTTCAGCCTTTGTTTCGCGCTCGGTAGCGGGCTTGCCGGTCTCGGCGGCGCCCTTGGCGTGGAGATACTTGGCCTCGATCCGGGCTTCCCAATGAAATATATGGTCTATTTCCTGCTCGTCGTCGTGGTCGGGGGGGCTGGCACCATCCGGGGACCGTTGATTGCGGCCATGGTCCTCGGGATCTTCGACGTCGCCGGCAAATACTATGTGCCCCAGGTCGGCGCCTTCGTCATCTACGTGCTGATGATCGTCCTGCTCCTGGCCTTTCCGTCGGGGCTCGGAGGGAAGCGCGCATGAACGTTACCGCCGGTTTTCCCCAATCACGCCAATCACTATCCGAACTCTCGGGGAGATCCCGCATGACGCATCGATCGAGCGCGGTCGAACGCTTGGCCAGCCCGCGCCCACGCCTGTTCGAGTTGTTGGTATGGTTGATGCCGGCGGCTGCCTATTTTCTTTTCCCGGACAATCTCCTGCTCGGGATTTCGATCATGACCTATGCGGTCGCCGTGCTGGGGCTCGATCTGCTGCTGGGCTATGCGGGTATAGTCTCGCTTGGCCACGCCGCTTTTTTCGGAGTTGGCGCCTACACGGCCGGTCTGCTTGCGGTCAACGGCTGGCAGGAGCCACTGTCCGGCTTGTTGCTCGCCGGCGCAGCCTCGCTGGCGCTTGGCTATCTCGCCAGTCTGCTTGTGGTGCGTGGCAAGGATTTGTCGCGGCTGATGGTGACGCTCGGCATTGGGCTCGTGGTCTATGAAGTCGCCAACCGTATGAGCGGCATTACCGGTGGTGTCGACGGACTGTCTGGCATCGAAATCGCACCAATATTCGGAACCTTCACGTTCGACCTCTATGGCCGCACCTCCTGGTGGTATGCCTACGGCGTTTCGCTCCTGGTTTTCGTGTTCCTGCGGTTGATCGTTTCCTCCCCTTTTGGCCTGTCCCTCAGAGGCATCCGCGACGGCGCAAACCGTATGCCGGCGCTCGGTGCCTCGGTGAACAGCCGCCTGCGCATCGCCTTTACGCTCTCGGCGGGTATCGCCGGCATCGCTGGCGGGCTTCTTGCCCAGACGACACAGTTCGTCGGCGTCGACTCCCTTTCTGTGCCACGTGCGGCCGAGTTCCTCGTCATGCTGGTGCTTGGTGGCACCGGCCGTCTTTACGGCGCACTTGCCGGCACAGCGATCTTCATGATTGCCCGTGAGTATCTCGCCGATGTCGACCCGGTTTATTGGGAATTCTGGATGGGTATCCTGTTGATGGCGGTCGTGCTCTTCGCGCGCGGTGGCGTCGTCGGAGCGCTCTTTACCTACCTCCCCGTGCTTCGCACAAGGTTCGGGAGGGGCGCGCAATGAAGGCCGATACGAGCATTCTTTCGGCTGATGCGAAGATCGCTCTTGCGACCGAGGGGCTCACCAAGGCCTGGGGTGGTTTCGTCGCCAACAGCGATGTCAATTTTTCGCTGCCCGTCGGCGCCCGCCATGCACTGATCGGCCCGAATGGTGCGGGCAAGACCACCTTCATCAACATGCTGACCGGCGTTTTGTCGCCGACTTCCGGCCGCGTCCTGCTCGGCGGTGAGGATGTCACGAACGACCCGCAGGAAAAAAGGGTCCGCAAAGGCATCGCCCGGACGTTTCAGATCAATAATCTCTTTCCGGGGCTGACGGTTCTGGAAAGCGTCCTGCTGGCCATCCTTGAGCGCAGAAACGAAGCTGGCCATTGGTTCCGGCCGCTAAGGACGCATGTGCCAGAACTCGAAGAAGCGCTCGATCTTATCTGCGAGCTTGGCCTTGAGGCGCAGGCGGGCGAGGAAGTGCGCACCTTGGCATACGGCAAGCAGCGTCTCGTCGAGATCGCGCTGGCGCTGGCGACCCGTCCACGCATCCTTCTGCTCGATGAACCGGCGGCGGGCATTCCGGCGGGAGAAAGCACCGAGGTTTTTTCCGTCATCGCGAAGCTGCCGTCGGAGGTCAGCATCCTGTTCATCGAGCACGACATGGACCTGGTGCGCCGTTTTTCCGAACGCATCACGGTGCTCGTCGGCGGCAAGGTTCTGACTGAGGGGACGCCCGACGACGTCATGAGCGACCCGCGCGTTCGCGAGGTATATCTCGGGGAGGGCGGTCATGACTGAGTTGCTGACAGTCGAGGGACTTTCTGCCGGTTACGGCCAGGCACGCGTGCTCGACGGTATCTCCTTTTCGATGCGGCCAGGTGAAAGCCTGGCACTTCTCGGGCGCAATGGCGTTGGGAAGTCGACGCTGATGCGCACCCTGATGGGGTTGACCCGTCGTCACGGCGGTGCAATCCGGTTCGCCGGCGTCGACGTCACCGCTACGGCACCGCATCGCCGGGCACGTGCCGGGCTTGGCTGGGTACCGCAAGAGCGCGCCATGTTCCCCTCGCTGACCGTTGAGGAGCATCTGACGACGGTTGCACGGCGAGGGTCGTGGGATCTGGCTGCGATCTACGAGGCGTTTCCGCGGCTGAAAGAGCGACGGGCCAACATGGGGAACCAGCTCTCCGGCGGCGAGCAGCAGATGGTGGCGATCGCCCGCGCCCTGATAACCAATCCCCGTCTTTTGTTGCTGGATGAGCCTATGGAGGGGCTGGCGCCTATTATCGTCCAGGAGCTGTCGACGATCATCGCTCGTCTGATCGGCGAGCGAGGCCTGTCAGTCATCGTCGTCGAGCAGCACGCCCGCCTTGCACTCTCCATGACGGCGGACGCCATGGTGCTGGATCGTGGCCGCATCGTGCACAGATCATCCAGCAAGGAACTCCTGAACGATGGCGAAAAACTCGCCCATCTCCTGGCGGTTGCCGCCTGAAACCAAATCGAAAGGACCAGACAATGGCGAAATTAAAATGCGCGATCATTGGTTCGGGCAATATCGGCTCGGACCTGATGATCAAGATCATGCGGACGTCGAAGAACATCGAGATGGGAGCGATGGTCGGCATCGATCCGGCATCCGACGGGCTTGCACGGGCCGCCCGTCTCGGCGTGGCGACGACGCATGAAGGGATCGACGGACTTTTGAAGCTGCCGGAATACAAGGATATCCAGGTCGTTTTCGATGCGACGTCGGCCAAGGCCCACATCTCTAACAACGCGATCCTGCAGAAGGACGGCAAGAAGGTCATCGACCTGACGCCGGCGGCGATCGGTCCCTTCACCATTCCGGCGATCAACGGCGATGCCAATCTCGGCGAGCCGAACGTCAACATGGTGACCTGCGGCGGCCAGGCGACGATCCCCATGGTCCATGCCGTCGCCCGCGTGTCGAAGCGCACGATCTACGGCGAGATCGTCGCCTCGATCTCGTCGAAGTCGGCGGGACCGGGCACGCGCGCCAACATCGACGAGTTCACCGAGACGACCTCCAGGGCCATCGAGCTGCTTGGCGGCGCCGAGCGCGGCAAGGCGATCATCATCCTCAATCCGGCCGAGCCGCCGATGATCATGCGCGACACGGTCTTCGTGCTGTCGCAGGGGGCCGATCCGGCCGCGATCGAGAAATCCGTCGAGGACATGGTGAAGACCGTCCAGGCTTACGTCCCCGGCTACCGGCTGAAGCAGAAGGTGCAGTTCGAGACGATCGGCGACAACGCACCGGTGCGGGTGCCGGGCATCGGGCCATCAACCGGCCTGAAGACCACCATCTTCCTGGAGGTGGAGGGCGCCGCCCATTACCTGCCGGCCTATGCCGGAAATCTCGACATCATGACATCCGCCGCGCTGGTCAGTGCCGATCACTGGGCGGCAAAGGTTCTTGCCAGGGAGGCCGCAGAATGACCCGTCCCAATCCGAACAAGCTCTACGTGCAGGACGTGACGCTGCGAGACGGCATGCACGCCATCCGCCACCAGTACAGCCTCGACGCGGTGACGAAGATCGCCGCCGCGCTCGATGCCGCCAAGGTGGATGCCATTGAAATCACCCATGGCGACGGGCTTGTCGGCTCGACCTTCAATTACGGTTTCGGCCGTCACGACGATGTCGAGTGGATCGCGGCTGTCGCCGGCGTCTGCAAGCACGCCGTGGTGACGGTGCTGCTCCTGCCCGGGATCGGCACCGTGCACGATCTCAAGCAGGCTTACGACGCCGGCGCCCGTTCCGTTCGCATCGCCACGCACTGCACGGAGGCCGATGTCTCCCGCCAGCATATCGAGGCGGCCCGCGCGCTCGGCATGGACACGGTCGGCTTCCTGATGATGGCCCACATGGCCGAGCCGGCAAAACTACTGGAACAGGCAAGGCTGATGGAGAGCTACGGCGCGGAATGCGTCTATGTGACAGATTCCGCCGGTGCGCTTCTGCCCGATCAGTACACGGAGCGGGTGAAGACGCTGCGCGGGGGGCTGAAACCGGAGACCGAGGTCGGGGTCCACACGCACCATAACCTGACGCTGGGCGTCGCCAATGCGGTAGCCGGCATCGTGGCCGGTGCGGTGCGCGTCGATGCCTCGCTGGCCGGCATGGGCGCGGGCGCGGGCAATGCGCCGCTCGAAGCGCTGATCGCGGTTCTGAACCGCATGGGCATCGAGACCGGCTGCGACCTCTACAAGCTGATGGATGCGGCCGACGATCTGGTGCGTCCGCTTCAGGACCGTCCGGTGCGCGTCGACCGCGAAAGCCTGTCGCTCGGTTACGCCGGCGTCTATTCCAGCTTCCTGCGGCATGCGGAAGCCGCCTCGAAGATCTATGGCGTCGATGCGCGCGAAATCCTGATCGAGCTCGGAAACCGCCGCATGATCGGCGGCCAGGAAGACATGATCGTCGATGTCGCCCTCGATCTCGTCAACGCAAAACCGGCGGCTTGATAGAGGCCGCCGATATACCGAGGGATCTGGCTGGTGGCGATCGTCAATTTGATGATGCCAGCTTCGGCGAACACCCTCTCGTAGACGATGTAGAACGCTGCCCGCTGATGGGTGGCGTTCTCTTCGGCCCGGTAGGCCTGCGACGGGAAGGTTCACTGCGCTTGAAGACCTGAAATACGTGGTCAGCCCCTGTTCTCTTGGAGAACGTTCGGGTGAAGCTGATTGTCACCGGTCGAACGGTTTTTCCTTCTGATGAAGGGAGAACGGTTTCGATCAATCGCGGCTGCGGCTGGTGCCAGGCAAATGCGGTCCTGGCTGCCAGTAATAGAAATATTGTTGAAGGGAGGCACGACATGGCTGGCATGGACATCAAGGGAAAGTCCATTCTCATCACCGGGGGTGGTTCGGGCATCGGAGCGGCGGCGGTTCAACTCGCTGCCCAACTTGGAGCCAAGGTCACCATCGCTGACCGGGATCGAGCTGGCGGTGAGGCAGTCCTTGCCAGGGTACTCGCGGACGGTGGCGACGCCCAATTCACGATGGCCGACATTGCGGACGAGGCCCAGGTTCAGGACATGATCAACAAGGCCCTCGACAAATATGGCCGGCTTGACTGCGCCTTCAACAATGCCGGTGTGGCCGGGTACAGTCATCAGCCCGGCGCGGAAACCGTCCTGCTCGGAGAGCTCTCCACCAGTGCCTTCGAACGCAATCTCTCCATCAATGCGTTCGGGACGTTCCTGTGCATGAAATACGAGATCCAGGCGATGCTTGCCTCGGGCGGCGGCTCGATCGTCAATACCGCTTCGATCGCCGGAATTCTCGCCGTCGAGGCTGCGGCCGACTATGTCGCCTCAAAGCATGCCGTGGTTGGCCTTACCAAAACAGCCGCCCTCGATTATGCCAAGAAGAACATACGGGTAAACGCCGTCTTGCCGGGCGTAATCATGACCAGGATGATAGAGGAATCTTTCGGCAACAATCCCGAGTTAGTCAGTTGGACCGAGGCGATGCAGCCGGTTGGCCGGCTTGGCAAGCCCACCGAGGTTGCCGAGGCCGCATTATGGCTGCTGTCCGACGCCGCTTCGTTCGTAACTGGAGTGTCTTTACCTGTCGATGGCGGCTTCTCGATGGTCTGATGTCGCGACCGTCAATGAACAGGCGCCGTACCGCTGTTTGCGCGGTTGGGTCGAGCGACGGAAAAGGTTGGCGCACAAGAGCGTGGGGCATGTATTGACTGCCCCAATAGCCCAAAAACAATTTTGCATTGAATGGCAGAGGAGGCCACATAAGATGCCCGAGAAGACAGGATTTTCCAAGGCGCAGGAATTGCGCATGAGCCAGGTCCTTGCCGGCGCGCCGTCGAACTGGGGGCGCTGGGGGACCGATGACGAGGTTGGCGCGCTCAATTTTCTGACGAACACCGAAGTTCTGCGCGCGGCGCGCGCAATCCGTCAGGGCAAGGTGTTCACCTGCGGGGAGGTGATCGGCAATCCCAAAGGCGATCCGATGTGGCCGGGCCGCAGCCCGACAAAGCGTGAAACCGTGATCGACAAGAACAGCTACATCAAGGGAGATATGCCGACCTTGCCGGGCGGCGCCGAGTTCACCGACGACCGGATCGAAATGTTCCTCCAGGCATCGACCCAGTTCGATGCGCTCGGTCACGTCTGGTACGATGACCAGCTCTATAACGGGTATCCGGCGAGCGAGACGAATGGCGGGCTGAAGAAGGCGTCGATCCTGCCAATCGCCGAGCGCGGCGTCGTCGGTCGCGGCGTCCTCCTGGACATGGCCGCTTACAAGGGCAAGTTCGCGCTGGACAAGGGCGATCTCCTGGGCCTCGAGGACATCCTCGGCTGCGCGGAAAAACAGGGCGTGACTATCGAGAAGCACGACATCCTGTGCCTGCGCATCGGCTTCCTGCAGCTTCTCTACGTCCAGGGACCCGAGGTCTTCTACAAGGACTTCATGGAGCCGGGATTGACCTACTCGGCTGAGCTTGTGGACTGGTTCTACCAGATGGAGATCCCCTGCCTCGCCACGGATACCATCTCCAACGAGACGGAACTCGATCCGGAGATCGGTGTCCAGATTCCGCTGCACTGCGCCCTGATGCGGAATCTCGGCATCGTGTTCAACGAGATCTGCAACTTCGAGGCCCTGGCGAAGGACTGCCATGCCGATGGGCAGTGGGATTTCCTCTACGCTGCTGCCCCCCTCAAGGTGCGCGAAGCGACGGGCGCGCCCCTCAACATACTGGCGGTCAAATAGGTCGAGGAAAAAGTCCGATCATGTGCCGCTTTTGCGAACAGCGCTCTCTCGGCAGCGAGGAGCAATATAACCCACAGCTTCGTTATGGCGGGTTCGTTCCGGGGGCAAACATGGCGCCGGATCTTATCTTATGCGACGGGCCTATCCTGACGATGGACCCGTCGCGTCCGGAGGCGACGGCAGTTGCTATCAGGCAAGGGATCATCCAGACCGTGGGCGACACTGACGAGGTGTTGGCCTGTCGCGGGCGTGCAACGCGCGTTGTCCGGCTTGACGGGAAAGCGCTCGTCCCCGGTTTCGTGGCGTCCGGGATACGTCTGCCCGACGCCAGCGATGTTGACAAGCTGCAACGCTGGGCAACGGCCTATGCGCGAGCGGGCTTTACGACCGTCGATATCGCTGATCTGGGCACACGATGGGAAATCTATGATGCCCTTTTGCTTGTGATCGGTCGTCGTCATAGACTGCGCCTGCGCGGTGCGGTCCGTGACGGTCTGATGCCGGACTGGCCGGACGGAGTTCTGTCGCCCGGTAAAGGCAATGATCTGATTTGCATTGAAGCCGTGCGCCTGCGCCCCTCGGAAGAGGCGGCTCATCTGGTGCTGGCCCGTGCGCTCAAACGTCGTTCTGAAGGCTGGAATGTCGTTCTGGACTGTGTTTGTCCAGACGATCTGGAATGCGCGTTGCAAGTCGCCTCGCTGACACCGAACGGCGAGCTCGCGGGAATGCGTCTCTTGATGCCTTGGTCGATCGATGAAGAAAGGGAACACAGACTGACCGTCGCTGGATTGCATCTCGTGCCGACCTGGGGACCGGATCCGGCGGAGCGGTTGTCGGGTTCCGCTGACCAATCATTGGCAGCGATGCATTCGCTTACGGTGGAGATGGCGCATCTGGCCGGTGTGGAAGGCATTGCCGGCCAGATACGGTGCGGGTTGTACGCGGATTTCACGGTGTTGAATCGCTCTCCGTATTCGGTCGGCGAGGGACCGATAGAGGTTCTGGCAACGTGGGTCGAAGGGGTTCCGGTTCGGTTGGACGACAATCGTGCCTTGCGGACCGAGGATGATCTGGCGGCTGTCGGGGATTACTCGAAGCAGGCATTTCAACATGGAGGGATGCGTTGGAACTCCATATTCCAAAGCTGATCTATTTGATCAGCAAGAAGCCATCGCTCACGGCGGCGGAGTTCGCCGCCCGGTGGAGAGCGCATGGCGACCTTGCGACGAGAAATCCGCGGTGGAGGCACGTGGCGCTGTATTCACAATGCGATGTCGTTGATGATGTCCGTCACGACGGTGTTGGTGTGGTCTGGTACAAGAGCTTCGCGGCTCGTGCGGAGGGCCTGGCTGAGACCACATCGCAGCAGATAATGGAAGCCGACGAGCGGGAGATATTCTCTTCGCTGACCAGCGAGGTTTCATTCATCTCCGAGGAGCCTGCTGACTTCCAGCACCCGGATGCCAGGGCGAAAGTGTTTCGTTTTGTTTCGAAGGAGACGGAGTTCGGCGATTCCCGTGACGTCGGTTTGATGGGCGATAGCATTGCGTCGTCAATCCGCTGGGTGTGGAATACCGTGATCGACAAGGAGCCGGCGCTTCGTGGCCCTAGACTGTGGGCAGGCGTCGAGGAATGGAGTTTTCTCACGATCGATGAAGCCTTGGAAGCCCGCGACGTTCTCGTTCGATCGGGCGTAGAGCGGGATGGAGCGCAGGTCATGGCTGCTGTCGTAAACTGGCTCTATCCGAAGACGTTCGCATCCTGATCTCTTGGTATCTGGCAGCGAGAAAGCTGGACTGGGTAACAGGGGGCAAGTCAGCTTTACTGCCGACCGAGTGTTCACCTGGTGCACAGTTGCGAAATTGATGTCGCGTGGCTCTCGGCGGTTCTATTAACTTTCGTCAAAAAAAAGCAGGCGCCGAGGAACCTCCGCAGTGAGCGTGTTCGCAAAGCAAGGCCGAGCTTTCGAACTCGAATGGCCAGGGAGGAGAACCATGGCAAACGAACAATACGATCTTGTCGTTGTGGGAGCAGGTGTTGCCGGGATGGCAGCGGCGATCGTGGCGCATAACAAGGGTTTGCGTGTCGTCATCGTCGAAAAGACCGCCTATGTCGGTGGCACGACCGCCTTCTCGGGAGGCGTGAGTTGGGTGCCGAACAGCCGCCAGAACCGCGAACTGGGCGTGGAGGACAGCGTCGAACGTGCGACGCAATATCTCGACAACATACTTGGAAATCTGCCGGAGCGTGAAGCACGCATTGAGTATCTGAAACGCGGCCCCGAGGCCGTCGACTTTCTGGAGAGCGTCTCGCATCTGAAGTTTTTCGTGCGCCCAAGCAATTCTCCGGACTACTTTCCCGACGTGTCTGGCGCGGAAAAGCGTGGTCGGGCTCTGACACCGGTCAACTACGACGGACGATTGCTCGGCGAAAAGTTCCGGGACATTCGCCCCCCGCTTCCTGAACTATGCCTCTTTGGCACAGCGATGCTTGATGGCCCTGATCTCTACCACCTTCTGAATGCGCGGTCTTCCCTGCGGTCCGCGTGGCACTCGCTTGCTCTGGTTCTCCGTCACGCGCGAGACAGGATATTTTACAGAAGTTATGGCCGTGGAACCCGCCTGACGGGCGGCAATGCTGTGATTGGACGTCTCTACAAGTCCATCCTGGAGAGGGAAATACCGGTTCTCCTGAACTCGCCTCTGGTTGGGCTCCTCAAGGACGGCGACAGGGTGCGAGGCGTGGCGATACAGACCGAGAGCGGGCGGCTCGAAATCCGCGCGGAATGTGGCGTCGTTCTTGCGACCGGTGGCTTTCCATGGGGCGCCAAGCTGCGTGAGCACAACGCCAGTGAGGTCCCCGTGGGCTACTCGGCCACGAGCCGGGATAGCACCGGCGACGGCATCTCTATCGCGGTTGAAAATGGTGCCGAGCTCCTGACAAGCAATTCCGACGCTGCATTCTGGACTCCCGTCTCCATCGGAAAGCGCCGCGATGGGTCGCTTGCGCACTTTCCGCATCTTATGGCGGACAGGTCGAAGCCCGGCCTGATTGCGGTGAACGGGAACGGGAAGCGCTTTTACAACGAGTCGGAAAATTATCACGATTTTGTCCGCGCGATGATCGGTAGGTCGTCCGGGGACAACCGTCCTCCATTCCACCTCATTTGCGATCATACCTACATCACGAAATACGTCTTCGGCATGGTTGCGCCTTTGGCCAGCGCGCGCCGCCGGCATATCCGCTCGGGTTATCTCATCAATGCCCGGTCACTCGACGAACTTGCTTCGAAAATCGGCGTTGATGCGGCTGCCCTTAGCGGCACCCTGGAGCGCTACAACCGCGATGCCGCGCTAGGCACGGATACGGAATTCGGCAAGGGCTCATCAGCCTACAACAAGTATCTGGGCGACCCCTCCCACAAGCCGAACCCGTGCCTGGCGCCGATCGAGAGGGCGCCGTTCTATGCGATCAGAGTGTATCCCGGCGATATCGGGACGGCCTATGGCCTTTCGGTGGACCTGCAGTCCAGAGTTCTCGACGCAAGCGGCGGGCCGATCGACGGTCTCTATGCCTGCGGCAACGATCGCAACTCCATCATGGGCGGGATGTATCCGAGCGGCGGCATCACCGTCGGCCCGGCACTGACCTTTGCCTATCTCGCAGCGCTCGACGCAGCCGGTGTCAAATCGGCCCGCGTGGGCCAACCGCAATCGATCGCGAGCTGAGTTTTCCTCAGCGGCGTTCGTCTGAATTCTTAACCACGGCATATCGGGAGGAGCAGTCGTGAAGCTCAATCGTCGTACACTACTCAAGGCCTCGGCCGCTGGCGCGGCCTCATTCGCTTACGGACAATTCGCCATCGGCCAAACGAATGACCCCATCCGCATAGGCGTCATAACGAGCCTGAGCGGGCCGGGGGAACCGGCGTCTCGCAACATCAAACTCGGTATCGATATTGCGACGGCCCAGATCAATAAGGCAGGCGGAATAAACGGCCGGCCCATTGCCCTGGAAGTTCGCGATGACAAGGGCAACGTCGCGCAGGCCATTGCGATGGCCCGGGAACTGCTCGGCAGTGGAGTCAATCTGTTCACGGGCACATCTCAAAGCGCTGTGGCTCTGGCAATCGGTCCTGTCATGCAGCAGGAAAACGGCGTCATCGTGGGTTCCATTGCTGCATCCGACAAGATCAATCATCAAAATTTCAACCCGCACTACTTTCGCGCCAGTGAGACTCCGTTGGCGCGCTTCAACGGGCTTGCGCAGTTGGCGGCGCAGAGATTTCCGGACGCGACGCGTTGGTTCGGCATCCTTCCGGACTATGAATACGGACATGCGTCGTGGTCTATGTTCGTCGACGGACTGCTCAAATTCTATCCTAGCATTGCTGGGAAGCAGCCGGAGATCATTGACCCGATCGTCCACCCGTTCGGCACAGCGGATTTCCGGACCTACATCACCAATGCCATGCGGACGCAGTTCGACGGGTTCTTCATGGGGTCGTTCGGCAACGACTCGATCACCTTCTACCAACAGGCCCGGCCGTTCCGCTTCACGGAACGTGCAAAGGCCATTCTGGACGGTGGAAACGAGTTTGTTGTTTCGCGCGCTCTGGGAAAAAACAGCCCCTCCGTTTGGTCTGCCACTTACTGGTATCCCGGCAACAATCAGGGAATCGCGGCCAGCGACGCGCTTCTTGCGGACTACCAGGAGCTCAATGGCAGAATGCCGCCTGAAGGCGTCGTGGCAGAAGGCCATGCCGACATTCTACTTTTGGCCAAGGCAATCTCGGTGGCGAATTCCACCGAGACTGCTGCGGTGATGGCCGCAATGAAGGGGCTGGAGTGGGAGACGGCAACCGGAAAGCGACGCATCCGTGCCGAGGATAATCAGTCGATCCGCGATCCTGAATTCGTCTTCACCGTTCCTTCTAGTGATGGGTCCGGATTTACCGTGGCCGAAAGTGTGAAGTTGCCGGGCGACGCCCTGGCTGAACCTCCCTCGCCGGGGAAGGCGCTTGAACTGCGCAGGCCCGCATAGGCCGAGAAGCTGGCGGACTTGTCATTTCTCATTACTCGCTCGAATGCAACGGGCTTCCCGCTGGCCAATTGCGTCAGCGCGTCACCAGAGTTGGAAACAGATGATCTTTGATGCAGCGACGATAGCCTTCAATGCACTGTCGTGGGCGATGGCAACCTTCCTGGTTGCGTCGGGACTGACACTGATATTCGGCGTCCTTCACATCCTCAACTTTGCTCACGGCGGCTTTTTCATGCTGGGAGCCTATATCCTTTTTTCGCTCACGCAGGCCATGGGTGGCGAACTGTCGATGGGGGCATACATCCTCTTCAGCATCGGCATAGGCGTCATTGTCGCCATCCTGGGCCTGCTGGTGAACCTGTTGATCTTTCGTCGGCTTCGCGCGGTGGACGATGCCTACGTGCTCATCGCGACCTACGCGCTTCTGATCCTCGTGGAAGGCGCCGTGAAGCTGATCTGGGGTGTGGACACGGTTTCAATCATGCCGCCGATCGACCTGTCCGGAGCCGTATTCATCGGCTATCTCGTCATGCCCCACTATTCGTTGTTTGTGATCGCGTGTGGTCTCGTCGTCTTCGTCGGGCTGGAGTGGATGATGTTGCGCACCGCCTTTGGCAAGATGCTCAAGGCGGTCGCCATCGATCCCTGGATGTGCGGCCTTCTTGCCATCGACATCGAGAAGGTGCGTGCGGCCACGATCGTTATCGGCTTTGGCCTTGCCGGGTTGGCCGGCAGCCTGTTGGCGGCGAACCAGGGCATCGATCCGCGCATTGGCGGCGCATTCATCATCCAGGCATTCGGCGTTATCATCGTGGGTGGCATGGGCAGCATCCGCGGTGCCTTCTATGCGTCACTTCTCCTCGGCCTGATCGATTCGATAGGGACCGTTCTTGTTCCCGGCTTTCCCGGCCTCTTCTTCTATCTCGCCTTCGCAGGCATGATCCTCATGCGCCCCAAAGGCATTGTCAGCAGGGGGCTCGCGGCATGAACTCTCAAGGAAAAATCACGGTCTGGCCGTTTCTCGTCGGCTTTGTGCTGGTTCTGGTTGCCAGTCTCGCCCTGCCGGGCCTTGCCAATCGTGGCATTGTGTTCGTGGCGGGTGTCGTGATGATCGATATCGTCGTCGCCCTTGGCTTCAATTTCCTTCTTTCGACCGCGGGAATACTCAGTTTCGGCCAGGCCATGTTCATCATCGTCGGCGGATATGGCGCCGGCATTGTGATCAAGACCTTCACGGGGCTTTCGGTATTGCCGGCTCTGGCTGCCGCCGGCCTTCTGTCCGGGCTTCTTGCGGCGATCGTCGGTTTCATCGCTCTGCGCCGCGTCGAGGGGAGCTACTTCGCGGTGCTCACGCTCGCCCTTTCCACTCTCGTCTACCTGTCCATCGGAAAGATCGACCTGCTTGGCCGAGAGGACGGACTGACAGGCATCGGACGACCGGATCTCCAGCTCGGCTTCATGTCGGTATCGCTTACCGCCGGCGACCGCTTCTACTACCTGATCGTGATTGTCTGCATGATCCTGACGGCGATCATATGGCTTGTTACGAAAAGCCAATTCGGCCGTGCGGTAAGGGCGATCCGGCACGATCCGCAGCGTGCCGCCTTTCTCGGGATCAATGTCCAGGCTTTTCGCCTCATGGCCTTTGTCTTTGCCGGAACAACAACCGGCATCGCAAGCGCTCTGTTGGGACCCTGGACGCAGGTTCTCACGACCGATCTCGGTCACTGGGCGCAGTCGACGGAGCCGATCCTTCACGTATTGCTTGGCGGAGCCGGTTTCTTCTGGGGGCCGGCGTTGGGGGCCGTGGTGTTCGCGGCGCTTGCCTATATGACCCGCACGCTCATGGGGTTGAGCGAACTGGTGACCGGAGGATTGCTTCTCTTTGTGGTTCTTGCGTTTCCAGGCGGTCTTCTCGGAATTGCCAGTCGCATGATGGGTCGAACTCCGGAAGGACACGACAAATGAAATCGCCCTTGCTTGAAGCGACAGCACTCGAAAAATCCTATGGTCGGATTTCGGTTCTCAAGAATGTCGACCTGACCATCGATCGGGGAGAGGCCCACATCGTGATTGGCCCGAACGGCGCCGGCAAGACGACCTTGTTCAAGGTGCTGAGCGGCGAACTTTTCCCCGGAAGCGGCGCGATTCGGCTTGAAGGCCAGGACATCACAAATGTCCCGGACTGGCAGCGTGTTCGCATGGGAATAGGCCGCACGTTTCAGTCGGCACGGGTCTTCAGCGATCTGACGCCGTTCGAAAACATGATCGTTGCCGTCGAGGCAAGAGCGAGAACCAGGGGTGGTCTCCTGCAACTGCTGAGCATCAGGCCAAATGCCGAGAATCGCGATGCCGCCAGGGTCATTTTGCGTGACTTCCTGCTGGAGACGGTCGCCGACCGGCCAACCAGGACACTGTCACATGGCGACAAGAAGCGGCTGGAACTGGCGATGGCCGTTGCGGGGAAGCCACGGATCCTGATGCTCGATGAGCCGACAGCCGGAATGGCGCCGGCCGATCGACACAAGTGCATAGAGCTGATCGGTAGGCTGCTCGCGAAGGGCGACTTTTCCTTGTTGTTGACCGAGCACGACATGGAGGTCGTGTTTGGCCTCGCCACCCGTATCACCGTCCTGAACTATGGCGAGGTCATCGCAAGCGGTGCTCCCCAGGACATTCGTTCCAACGCCCGTGTGCGCGAAGTGTATCTAGGCCATGAACTCGCAACTGCTTGAAGTCAAAGAATGCGACGCCTTCTATGGCGAAAGCCACATCCTGCATTCCATCTCGATGGAAATCGAGGAAGGCAGCGGCGTCGCTCTGCTGGGTCGCAACGGTGCTGGCAAGTCCACGCTTTTCAAGAGCATTCTCGGCGCCGGCCCGACCGTCACGGGGGATATCCGCCTTCGAGGACGATCCATCATGCACGCGGCGGTGCATGAAAGGGCTCTATCCGGCCTCAGCCTCGTGCCCGAGGATCGACGGATATTTCCGCATATCAGTGTCGAAGAGAACCTGAGATTTGCCCAGCGGGCGACCCGTAAGGGTGAGACGGCCTTGGACATAGCGGAAGTGGTGGAGAGGTTCCCGATGCTCGGCGGCCTTTTGGATCGACGGGGCTATCAGTTGAGCGGAGGTCAGCAACAGATGCTGGCCGTTGCCAGGGGGCTTGTCCCGCGGCCCCTGCTGTTGCTGCTCGATGAGCCTGCCGAGGGGCTTGCTCCTCTGGTCGTCCAGGAGCTCTCGGAGCAGATCGCCCGGATCCGCAAGCGGGAACATGTCGGCCTGCTGCTGGCCGAGCAGAATGTCGGCTTTGCGCGGCAGTGTACCGAGTTCGTCTACATTATCGACAGCGGCCGGATCGTATTCCGGGGCGACTGGTCGTCCTTCGATGCCGATGCCGAACTCGTCAATCGATACCTGGCTGTTTAAGATTCCACACGAGAGGGACAGATCATGGCACAGAAGCTCGGGAAGCCTGAAGACACGATGAAACTCGATCCCGAGATCAGCGAAGCCTTTGTCCGGATCGTCCTTTCACCGGACGAAGTTTTGCATGCGATCGAAACCCCACGGGACATTGATCTTGTGCGCCGCCAGAACGACGAGAGAACGAAAGCTTTGCTTGAAGGCGTCAAAAGGGCAGGGGTGACGACCGAGACATTCGAAGTGGAGACGCCCGACGGTGCAAGGCTTGCGCTACGAGTGCATCGACCGTTGGTGCGACAAGCCGACGGCCCACTTCCCTGCCTTTACTACCTCCACCCCGGTGGAATGATCGCCGGCACGCCGGAAGGCGATGACGTCCAGCTTGTTCCATTGGTGCGGGAACTTGGATGCGTGGGCACGTCTTTGGCCTACCGGCTCGCGCCGGAACACCCGGCTCCGGTCGGTGCTGAAGATTGCTATATGGGCCTGAAATGGGTCCTGACGAATGCCAGCGTGCTTGGTGTCAATTCTTCCCTCATCGCGATCGCCGGAGTCCGCGGCGGCGGCGGGATGGCCGCATCGTGCACGCTTGCTGCTGTCAGGGATGGCATTGCCCCGCGTTTTCTGCTTTTGCGATATCCGCAATTGGACGATCGGCACCTCACGCCGTCTTCCCGCGTTTCATGGCCGGTATGGCCACACGAGGTCAGCGTTGGCGCCTGGAAGGCGATCCTGGGAGATCGCTATGGAACGGATGAGGTCACGCCTTACGAAGCGCCGGGCCGGGCCGTGGACATGAAAGGGATGCCGCCCACCTATATCGACGTCGGAGCGATGGATACGTTTCGGGACGACTGCATAGATTTCGCCGGGCGCCTGCTGGCGGCTGGGGTTCCGACCGAACTCCATGTCTATCCGGGGTGCTGTCACGGCTTCGATCTGTTGGTGCCGGATGCCGCGGTTTCGCTCACTGCAGGGCAATTGGCCATCGGTGCGCTCCGGAAGGCATGGGAGCAATCATGATGATCGAGAACCTTCAATCCGAGCGGTCGATCACGTGCCAGAAAGATGCCTACAAAGACGTTCGTGCGTTGTCGCGCGGGCTGTCGATCATCGAAGCCCTTGGCACATTAGGCTGGGTGAAACTTGGGGCGCTCAGCGCCTATACCGGCATTGATCGCACGACTGTCTACCGGCTCGTCAACACTCTCGCCGAGGCTGGTTATGTCACCCGCCGAGAAGGAGATGGCGCGGTCAATCTGTCCTGGAAACTTCTACAGATTACCGGGAACCTGCGTGGCGACGATCTCACCGGCCAGATCGTCATGCGGCATCTGGCTCAGTTGACCGAAGTGATCAAGTGGCCGAGCGACTTCGCCACCCTGACAGGCGGCGGTGTCCATATCGCCGTCTCGACCCATAACATGAGCCCGATGAGCATGCACCGGGGAATGATTGGCCGCAAGCGACCACTGCTACGCTCGGCCCTCGGCAAAGCTATTTTGAGTGCAATGTCGCCGGACGAATTACGTCAGACACTGGACATCACCCAACGGCTCGATACGGAGGATGCGCAGGACGCCCGTTCGACCTTCCTGCTGGAACGGATGACCCGCGAGCTACGGGAACTGGGCTACGCATCTGCCGTGGGCACAACGGAAGCCAAGTTCAGTGCGATCGCCTTACCCGTTTGCCCGGGAGGCAGCGTCATTGGCGCGGTCAATATCGTTTTCTTCAGAAGCGCGCTCACGCCGGCTGAAGCCGCTGAGCGCTATCTTGATCGTTTCCGTGAATGTGTCTGCGCGATCGAGGCGGAAATCACCGAAGCGATATCGAATGTGGTCACCTAGGCCGAACCGGAAACTCGGCCGGCGGCCGCAAGCTGAACTCGGGTCACGTGTTTTAGCCGATAATGGGATGAGGAATCGATGGAACGCGACTTTGATGTTGTTGTCATTGGTGGCGGAGGCGCGGGACTTTCCGCGGCCCTGGCTGCCGCCGAGAATAGTGCGCGAACTCTTCTTGTTGATGCTGCCGGCAAGCTTGGCGGATCAACGGCTCTGTCAGGTGGGGTTTTTTATGCTGCTGGCACGGCAATCCAGCAAGCGAATGGTGTTAGCGATACAGCGGAGGCTATGTATCACCATTACATGACGCTCAATCGTCATGCCGTTTCGCCTCCGCTCGTCAAGAAGCTCTGCAACGAGGCCAATTCGACCCTCGAATGGCTGATCTCCCTCGGTGTCCGCTACACAGACGACGGGCTCTACTTTTCCGGTTGCGACGAAGTTCCCAGAGGTCATCGCCCGATCGGAGCCGGAGCGGAGATCATCGAGAGGCTGGAAGGGGCTCTCAGTCAGCATGGTGTCGATATCGCGCTCGCCACACGGATCACCGGTTTGGTCGTCAACGAGGACGGAATGATCGGCGGCGTGCAGATTGGCGATGACACTGTGACCGCTTCGGCAGTGGTTCTGGCCACCGGCGGTTTTGGTGCGAACCCCCAGATGCTGTCTTTTTATTTTCCTGACCATAGGATGGGTGGAGACTACTTATGGTATGTCGGAGCGGACACATCCCAAGGTGACGGTATCAAGATGGGCGTCTCAGCAGGCGCACGTGTCGTCGGTTTCAATCGCGGCCAATTGACCGTCACCCACGGTTTCGCGCGCGACAATGAGGTTGAGCAGCCGGGATGGCTGGTTCACATCAACCGGGAGGGGCAGCGGTTTGTGAACGAAACGCTGTCCTATGCCGTGCTGGCTGATCGCGTGAAGCAGCAGACCCAGCACGAATGCTTCTCGATCTTCGACGAGGCCGCACGCCTCTCGCTCGAGAGAGCGAACCCGCGCCAGCCATGCTGGCAGAAGGACCTGCTTTTGCAGTATCTGCAGGAAGGCTATCTGGTCCGTGCGGGCAGTCTCGCCGAACTGGCCGAGCGAATGGAAATCCCGGTTACCGCGTTCGAGGCAACTTTCGCTCAGTACAACGCGGAGTGCGCTGCCGGAGAGGATCGGCAGTTCTTCAAGGGTGCAGAGCACCTGCGTGCGATGATTTCGCCACCTTTTTATGCTGCACGGATGAAGCCGGGAATCCTCGGCCTGACGCTTACCGGCCTGCAAATCGACGACCAGGCGCGCGTGCTGGATGTGCAGGGGTGCGTGATACCGGGCCTGTTCGCGGCGGGTGAGACAACGGGGGGCGTGATAGGCGAAATCTATACTGCCAGCGGCAACTCCATCGCCAATGCGATCATCTTCGGGAGAACCGCGGGCAGGTCTGCGGCTGCATTGTCCCATCGCCCTTGACCTAGCCGTCATTGAGGCACCTCAAGCCACGCCCCGACGCCGCAATGCGGGCGAGAGGCGAGCCGCACAACTGGAAGCCTGTTGCTGATCCCGTGATGCCGCATGTCGGCGGCTTCGCTCTGGGAAACAGCCTTTCAGCCCTCAGCAGGAAATCTGTACCATGCTAGAGAGAGCCTGTTTTCCAGTACCGCCCCCGGCGTCGGCAACACCGTGATCTACCGGCCATCGACCGGCAGAGCGGCCGCGAGGTCATGGGCGTCGTGCGCTGTTCTCATCGTGGGTTCGTCACGAAGAAGCTCGCCTTGCGGCTCAAATTTCCTTCGACAAGGTCGCCTTGAGCTTGTGGTCGACGTCGACAATCGCATCCAACGCCGGCACCAGCTCCTGACCGAGCGCCGTCAGGGCATATTCCACCGAAGGCGGCTTTGTCGGCTGGATGGTGCGTATAACGACGCCGCGGCTTTCCAGCTCTCGAAGCCGCTGCGAAAGTACCTTGGCCGAAATCGGTGGTATATCGAGACGCAGTTCGTTGAATCGCCTGGGACTGGCGCGCAGGTGCCAGATCACGTTGGGCGCCCATGCTCCCGCAATGATCGTCATGCACTCATCAGAGCGCATGTTTCCGGCGGCTGGGTACTCCGGTTCTTGCGGACCTTCAGGCTCATGCTATCGACCGGTTACTCCGTGGATACTCGAATATGAAGTAACCAATGGAAACTTGGTTGGCAAGGGTAACTTCGCTCAATAGGGTCCGGCCATCGCCACTAACAACGAGGTTTCCATGCGGCTCTATTTCAAACCCGGCGCTTGTTCGCTGTCGTCTCGGATCGTGTTGAACGAACTCGGCCTGACCTTCGATGCCGAGCGCGTCGATACCGAAGCCGGTCTGACCGAGACCGGCGCAGACTATCGCGCCGTCAACCCCAAGGGCTATGTGCCAGCCCTCGAACTGGACGATGGCATCATCCTTACCGAGAACCCGGCGATCCTTCAGTTCCTCGCCGATACCCACGCCGAAGCGGGACTCGCACCTGCCTGCGGCACTCTGGAGCGTGCGCGCCTGCACGAATGGCTCAATTTCACGTCGTCCGAACTGCACAAGGCATTCAGTCCCTATTTTCGCGGGCACCCGCTGAAAGGGGCGGAGAAGGAGCAGGTCGAGGAACGTCTTGTCCAATGCGTAGGAGACGTGGCGCGCGGCCTTGCCGATGGCAGGGACTTCATCCTCGGGGACGGCTTCACCGTGGCGGATGCCTATCTGTTCGTCGTCCTGAACTGGTCGGGCTTTGTCGGTCTTGACCTCGCCCGGTGGCCGCAGTCGCAGCCTATGTGACGCGTATCGCAGCCCGGCCGTCCGTTCGCGACGCCATGCGTCAGGAAGGGCTTCTTGCCGATGAGACCGCAGCATGACGACGGCTCTGAACGACATCTGCAATGTCCTTCAGGACTATTTCGATGCGCTCTATTTCTGTGATGTGGACAAACTTCAGGGCGTCTTCCACCCCCGGGCGATCTACGCCACCGCCGACGAGACGCCGCTGCTCTATCGCACCATGGAGGAATATGTGCCGGTCGTCGCCGCCCGCCAGTCGCCGGTCTCTCGCAGCGAGGCCCGGCGCGATCATATCGACGCTGTCGATCTGGCCGGCGACAATACCGCGGTCGCCCGCTTGCGCTGCTCGATCGGCCAGCGCGATTTCGTCGATTTCCTGACCCTGGTGCGCACCGATGGCAGGTGGCGGATCATCGCCAAGGTCTTTCAGATCATCGAACGCTAGCCATAGGAGCGACAGGCATGCCGTATGTGAACATCAAGATCACGCGCGAAGGCGCGACACCGGAACAGAAGGCCAAGCTCATCAAGGGCGTGATCGCCCTGTTGGTGGACGTACTGGACAAGAACCCCGCGATCACCTTCGTCGTCATCGACGAGGTGGACTTGGAAGATTGGGGCGTCGGCGGTCTTCCCGTCGCGGAATACCGGAAGGCCATCAGCAAGCCATCGTGAGTTTTCGATGCTTTGCAAGCGGCCATAGTCCTCAAGGTGGGGGTGGTTCGGATCAACGTCCCGCCTCCTTGGGCGACAGGCTGATGCGAAGCGCAGGACGACCCTGCCAGGCTGCAACGCCGCACTGTCACCTATTTCCGGTTATGACGGTCCCAGGACTTCATGTCCGGCTCCCCCGTGGCAGGGTCAACGGGGAAGGACGCATGCTCGTGCACCACGCGCCACTTGCCATCGATCAGCGACCACACGTCCGTGACCCTCATCTGCATATCGACGGGCTCAGTTCCCCGCATCTCCACGGCATAGCGCATGATCGCCCAGGTCATAGCCGATGTCGCGGAGAGCTGCGTCACGCTGATATGCTCGTACTCGCAGGTCGCGTGTCCGATCGTCCGTTCGAAGGATTCCGCCGCATTGGCGCGCAACCGCGCGACATCGATGAGGCAGTCGCCAAGGAAATCCATCAGGATCACCGATGGATCGTCGTGGAACATTGCCGCAAGTCCCTCGACGTCCCCGCGCTGGACCGCGAGCGCCGCGTCGGTCATCACGGCGCGGATCTGAACGTCAACATCATTTCCCATTATCTGCTTCCCTTTGATTAGAATGCACCTGCCTGCGATTTCGTGCGGCTAGGTCGCTTGCTTGCCTGATCTTGCCGCCAGCTAAAAGGTCGTTCATATCCGTCGATCAGCGCCGCGCTTGCGACGGGCTGTGCGCAGCGACACCATGTGCGGTGACGGCAGCGAATGCGGCATCGAGCAGATCGTGTATCGGCCCGTCGGGCTCGCGGCTAAAATGCGCCAGCGCCACATCGAGGCAGGCGAAGGCGGCATGAACCAGCGTGTCCGCTTCGAGGCGATGGCGCGCGCCGCCGCCGAGCCGCCTTGCCACCTCCGGTGCGAGGTCTTCCCCCCACGCGATATGCTTTTCCAGACTATGCGCTCGCAGGCTCGCCGTGCTGTTGACCACGCGCATGGTCCGGGCCGCCGTATCGGGGTCTCTTTCTACATTGTCGGCGAGCACATCGAACGCCCGCCGCAGCGAAAGCCAGACGCCTTCGTCCTGCGGCCGGACGATCAGCGCCTCGGTAACTCTCGGCCCGAAGGCGGCATGGCTTCCGACCACCACGTCTTCCTTGGTCGGGAAGTAGCGGAAGAAACTGCGACGGGAGATACCTGAAGCGGCGGCGATGTCGTCGACCGTTACGCCGTCGAACCCCTTTTGGTCGAACAGCGCGAGCGCGCGGGCGGCGATCGACGCCGAGACCGCGTCATTCTTGAGTTCTTTCAGAGAGGGAGCGCTTGTCATGTTCACGATCTTGCACAAAATGTTGATATTGACACTGCGTGCCATGTATGACCTATTGTGCACATATCGCCAACAGACGTCAAGGAAACATCATGCAGCTTCGCAAGCTTGGAATAGAGGGGCCGGAGGTATCGGCCATCGGATATGGGGCGATGGGGATTTCCATGGCCTACGGGCCGGACACCGTGAACGACGGGGTGGCGACGATCCGCCGTGCCCATGATCTCGGCGTGACCTTCTTCGACACCGCCGAGATGTACGGTTGGGGCGAGAATGAACGCATCGTCGGCGAGGCGCTGGCGCCGGTCCGCGACGCGGTGGTCATCGCCACCAAGTTCGGCTGGACGCGCGAGCTTGGCTACGACAGCCGGCCCGATCACATCCGCGATGTGCTCGACGCCAGCCTGAGCAATCTCGGCGTCGACCATATCGATGTGTTCTACCAGCACCGGGTCGATCCGAACGTGCCGATCGAGGACGTGGCGGGCACGGTGAAGGAATTCATCGACGCCGGGAAGGTCAGCCACTTCGGCTTGAGCGAGGCCGGCCCCGAAACGATCCGTCGCGCCCATGCCGTGCAGCCGGTGGCGATGCTCCAGACCGAGTATTCGCTATTCGAGCGCGACGTGGAGCAGTTGTTCCCGCTCCTCAGGGAACTCGGGATCGGGCTGGTTCCCTATTCGCCGCTGGGGCGGGGTTTCCTGACGGGCACGGCAAAGCCCGCCGAACAGTATGACGAGACCGACATGCGGCGTTACGATCCGCGCTGGCAGCCCGGCGCGTTCGAACGCAATGTCGAGGCCGTGCGCCAGCTTGAACAGTTCGCGGCCGAGCGCGGCGCCACCGTGGCGCAGCTCGCGCTCGCCTGGGTGCTCGCGCAGGGCGACGACATCGTGCCCATTCCCGGCACCCGCAGCATCGCGCGCCTCGAGGAAAACATCTCGGCAGCAGACCTCTCTCTGACCGCGGCCGATCTTGAGCGAATTGCCGAGATCCTGCCCGCCGGCGGCTTCGGCGCCCGCTACCTCGACAACTTCATGCCCGAATGGCGCTGACGGATACGCCAACCCAATCGCCTGGGTGACGACCCCATTGAACAAGGAATATCGATGAGCAGAATTGCAACGACATTCGGACCGCGAACGACCGCCGACGAGGTGGTGGGTGGCCGCGACCTTTCAGGGCTTCGCGCGATCGTCACGGGCGCGGCCTCCGGCATCGGCGTCGAGACCGCGCGATCACTCGTCCGCGCCGGCGCGGAGGTGACGATCGCGGTGCGCAACATCGACGCCGGCGAGCGTGTCGCCGACGAGATCGCCGCCAGCACCGGCACGGCCCGCCCGGAGGTCGTCGCCCTCGATCTCGCCGACCAGTCCAGCGTGCGCGCTTTCGCTGACGCATGGTCGGGGCCGCTGCATCTGCTCATCAACAATGCCGGCGTGATGGCGATCCCCGACTTGCAGCGCACGCCCGACGGCTGGGAGATGCAGTTCGCGACCAATCATCTCGGCCATTTCGCGCTGGCGCTCGGCCTGCACGACGCGTTGAAAGCGGCAGGGGGTGCGCGTATCGTTTCGGTCGCCTCTAGCGGCCACCACGCCTCGCCGGTCATGTTCGACGACATCCATTACCGGGACCGGCCTTATGATCCATGGAGCGCCTACGGCCAGTCCAAAACCGCAAACGTTCTTTTCGCCGTAGAGGCGACGCGGCGCTGGTCGGGCGACGGCATTTTTGCCAACGCGCTGATGCCGGGCGGCATCATGACCAACCTCCAGAAATACGTCCCCGAGGAAGTCCGCGCCGAATGGGCGAAGGTGCCTGCCAACAAGACGCCCGAACAGGGCGCCTCGACCACGCTCGTCGCGGCCCTTGCCCCTGAGTTCGAGGGTATCGGCGGACGCTATCTGGAGGACTGCAACGAGGCCGAACTGATCGAGGACGACGCCGAGAGCCATCATCGCGGCGTGCGCCGCTGGGCGCTCGATCCGGCTGCGGCGACCCGTCTCTGGGACGCGTCCCTCGACATGATCGGCCCGCGCTAGACGCAGGCGAACCGAACCCGCCGGCCGTCATGGCGACAGCCGGCCAGACATCATGAACCCAGCCACAACAAGGAGAACCGAATGGCCATGAGGATACCGAAACCTTCCATCGCAGCATTCATGACGGCGCTGATCCTTGCGCCCGTGCCGGGCGCGTTCGCGCAGGAACTGCCCAATGTCAGTCATATGGATTTCAAGGGGCGGTTCCTCGTCGCCATCTCCGATGCCGACATGGTGGCATCGGCCTACAGCGATGGCCGCCTTGGACCCGAACAGGGGCAGGATACGCTCTCGGTCATCCGGCTGGACAGGCCGCCGTCACAATGGCGTGCATCGAGCGTTCCGGTCGGCAATTCGGTCGTCGGTCCCCCGACAGCAATGACGCTCACGCCGGACGGACGTTATGCGATCGTGGTCGAAACGCGCGGACCCCGTCCCGCCGACAAGGCCGATGGCATGATGACCGATCTGCCCAATTCCCGGAAAATCTCGGTGGTAGATCTCGGCGATCCCGACAATCCGACCGTGATCCAAACGCTGGAAGGCTTTGCGCAACCCTCGACCGTCTCGATCAACGCCGGCGGCAATCTCGTCGCCATCACTTATGCGCTTGGCGGCGACGGCCGCGAAACACCGCTGGCGCTCTACCGCTTCGAGAACGGCCAGCTCTCCTTGCTGTCGACACCGGCTATACCAGACTGGACGCCCGGCGACCTTTTGATCGATGCCAGCTTACACCCGCAATCGAACATTCTCGCGCTGACGAACTGGACGCGCCCCGAACTGACGCTGGTCGAGGTCGTCGGCGAAGGCGAGGCGACGCGGGTGGAGCGCTGGGGAAACTCCATCGCGCTCGACTGGTATCCCTTCACATCGAAGTTCACGCCGGACGGCCGCCATGTGCTGTCGAATTCGATCTATGCGGGTCTGGGGACGCAGGCGCCCAAGCATGGCACCATCACCAGCGTCCGCCTCGATATGAGGCGCGACGCGGATGGCGCGCCGCGCCACAGTTTTGTCTCGCGGGCCCAGGTCGGCGCGATTCCCGAGGGGCTGGCGATCAGCCCGGACGGGAAATGGGTGGCGACCGCCAACCTCGAACGCAGCTCCGCGCCGCATGACTCGCCCGAGCAAGGCTTCTTCTCCTCGCTCAGCCTGCTGAGGATCGATGCCGAAAGCGGGCATCTGACGACGGTCGGAACCCATGCCTATGACGGCATTCTCCCGGAGTCGGTGGTGTTCGACAATTCGAGCCGCTTCGTCGCCGCAACCACCTTCGATCAATATGACGGCCGGTCGCCGGGCGGCTCGATCGACTTCTGGCGCATCTCCGGCGATCACGCCAACGCCGACCGGATCGAGCTTGTCAAGACCAGCTACACCGTGCCGGTGACGCGCGGCGCGCACGTTCTCAGCATCGTTCAGTAGTCGGATGGCGAAGATCGGAATTGGAGAAGACATGTCGCAAGAAACGCATCACTCAGGAGCCCGGATCAGCCGTCGCTCCGCCCTCCTGCTGGCGACCGCCGGCACCGCTGGAATAGCCATCGCTCCGGTGGAACGTTCCTTCGCGCAAACGTCGGACGCAGCGCCCGCCGGCGGCGCGGTGGACGACCGGGATTTCGCTCCCGGCTGGCGTCACTACACCATCGGAAACGCACGCCTGACCTGCCTGCTCGATGGTGTTGCCATCGCCGACGACTTCGATCCGATCTTCGGGCCGGATCAGGATCGGGAAGCGATGCGTGAATTGATGCGAGCCAATGCGCTGCCGGACGATCGGTTCGGAAGCTGCTTCATGCCTGTGGCCGTCGAGATCGGGGACCAGCTCGTCGTCGTCGACGCCGGGTTTGGCGCATCGGGGCGCGCGAACGGCACTGGCCTGATGCCGGAACGCCTCGAAGCGTCGGGATACCGCCGCGAGGACGTCGACCTCGTCTTGTTCACCCATCTTCACGGAGACCACATCCTCGGCGTGTCGGACGACGGAGTACCCGTTTTCCCCAACGCCTCCTATGCGCTGGGCCGGGTCGAGATGAACTACTGGGAAACCGAAGCAAGTGGTGATCGCGCGGAGCTTGTCGCCCGACTGTTTGGCCCTTTGCGCGACCGAACACGTCTCCTTGACGGTGGAGAGGAGGTCATGCCGGGGCTGACGGCGCGGGCGACCTTCGGGCATACCCCGGGCATGTTGGCCTTCGAGCTCGACGGGGGCAACGACCAGCGGCTGCTCATCACCGGGGACGTCTTCCACAGCCCTGTCGCTTCGTTCCAGCGGCCGGAATGGCGGGTGCCGTTCGATGAGGATCACGAGGCCGCAGTCGCGACACGACGCCGGGTGGCGCAGCAACTGGCGGAGACCGGCATGCCGTTCACCGCATATCATCTCCCGTTCCCCGGTGTCGGTTACGTGCAGCGTGACGGCGACAACTACCGCTTTGTACCGGAAAGCTATCAGTTGGCGCTGAACAGGAGATAGGCCGTTCATCCGGCCACGCTCGATGGCCATGGGGACAATGCCTTGGCCGACCCGGCCAGGGCGCAATGCCGGCAGTGCCGGATTTCCGTTCTGCTTCAAGGGTCTCGGTGATAAGGATCGGCTCCGCCCTGAAAGTCATGCCTGCCGACCCGTCGGTGCCCTCAGATCGCTCGTGACGTCAAAATGGCACGATCGGTTTGCGCCGCCCGGTTCAAGGAGATCGTCGGCAAGGCGCAGCCGACCATCTGACGCAATGGCGAATGCCTATGCGGTAGGCGTGATCCGAGGCAATCCTGACATGAAAATCGGCGCGGTGGCCGAATCCGTCGGATACCGGTCCGAGAGTTCGTTCAGAGAGGCGTTTCACAAGGTGATGAAGCACCTTCTCGATAGTATCGGGAGAAAAACATGGGGGCAACTTGGTAGAGACTGAGGACTGCGAGCCCACGAAGTCATTGGGCCGTCATCGCCGATGGCAGTTTTGTGCGTGCAGCGAACATATGCGGCTTTCCGATTGCTCATCAATCATTCATGTCGCTACCAGCATTGCTGAAACGCTGGATGCGGAAAACTCTGCGGTAAACCAGAGACGATATGGAGGAGGTCTGGCATGACGGAGCGCAACGTTCAATCGAATATCATTCGGCACGAGCTGCTGGTCGATGGTCTCGAAACAAGCTATCTTGAAGCAGGTCAGGGAAAGCCTGTCGTGCTGCTGCATGGCGGCGAGTTCGGCGGTAACGCCGAGATCTGCTGGGAAGCAACGATACCTGCGCTAGCACAGGATTTTCGGGTTCTTGCGCCCGATCTGTTGGGGTTCGGCAAGACAGCCAAAATCATGGATTTCGTTGACGGCAGAGGTCGACGTCTCCGGCACCTGGCGCGGTTTTTGGAACTGGTCGGAGCAACTGGTGCTCCATGCGTTGGAAACTCCATGGGCGGTATGCTGCTACTTTTCGATGCTGCGTCTTCGACCCCGGTTCTTCGACCAGAGCGTATTGTCAGCATAGCAGGCGGCGGCGCCCTCAACGACAACGAACATATGCAGGCATTGCTCGACTATGACGGCTCCATCACGGGGATGCGGAAGATCGTCGCTTCGCTTTTCCATGCCGAAAGCCGGGCCACCGATGAAGCCTATGTCGAGCGCCGGAGAGAAAGCAGCTTGGCACCGGGTGCGTGGGAAGCCGTGGCAGCGGCACGTTTTCGACGCCCCGTCGAGGTCCAGGAAGCGCGTGAGCGATCCGAAATCGCATATGACAGGATCACGGCTCCGACCTTGATCATAGCTGGGGCGAACGACAAGCTGAAGCCTGAAGGGTGGTGGGATATCGTCGCTGGAGCCATTTCCGGAGCGCAAAGTATCGTCGTTTCAGAGGCGGGTCATTGCCCTCAACTGGAACAGCCGAATCTGGTCAACAAAGTGCTCATCGACTTCTTGACGCGCGAGTGATCGGCTATGCAGTGATACATCTGCGGCCGCCGCGATCGCCTGGAGTTGAAGCACGCGGCGGAATCTCGACCGGCGGCGTCCCTTCTTCCATATGACCGGGAACGTACATTTCACCGGGTATAACGAAATTGCGATGATACCGGTGAGGGTGTCAGGAAACGTTCGAAGTACGAGGGGAACATGATTGTTCTCATAGTATTCAACGAATTCTTCACGAGACATACCCGACATTATTCTAGAAAGGCCACTAGGGCAATCGTGCCGCCGGTCACAGCGATGAGTTTGATCGCCAACGATCTGGACAGCCTCCGGCGGAGTCGTGGGAGCTGTCCCCTGCGGCAATCGCCTTTGGCGCTCGCCGATCTCTGCGAAACGTTGAGTTGCCTCATCCTTGAAACCATTCCTCATCGGTTTTCGGAGGACTTGTTACGGCCGGCTGCGCAATCCGCACCGCGGCATGTCAAACGGGCGATCGACTTCATGCACGCTCAATGGGCAAACAACGCCATGCGGCTCGCGTCATCGAGTGCGATCAAATAGCCCCAGACTTCGTTCGCGTTGCCGGGGAGATCATAGCCCCAGGACTCCTGCCGGTCACCGATCTCCTTCGCCCAGACCGTATCGCCGAGCCCGTGGGTCTGGCTGAACGCGGTGTGCTGCACGGTGATTTCCAGGCACGAGTCCGAAACATCTCTGTAGAAGGTTTTGAGGACCAAAATGTGCAGGGCGGCGATGAAGGCCATCACCGGATCATTGGCCAGTGCATTGCGAAGCGCGACAGTGCGGGCAGCCGTCAGATCCTCGATGATGCGATCGGGGAGAGGCCGAATCTTGCCGTCCTCATCCTCCTCGGGTTCCTCGGTGCCGACAGGCTTGCCGTTGATCGAGATCCCGCCCGTCGCCGAAGGCGTAGCGGCATCATCACCGCTTTCACCGTCACCGTCACGATCATCGGCATCGCCGTCATCCGTCTCGACGACAGGTTCGTCTTCGGGCCGGACGAAGCCACGTTCGATCTTCAATTCGCCATTGGCGGCAAGCGAGATGAAGGCGCCGCCGCGGGCGACGTCTTCTTCATTGAAGACATTAGGCCGGTCGTTCAGGGTATCCAACGCGTTGCCGAGTTCCTCAAGCCGGGCTTCGATTTCCTCGGAATAGTCGTCCGCCGCGGCATATTCGGCGTCGAGCTTGTCATATTCGGCCTTGAGAGCGTCATGGCGGGCAAGCTCCTCCTCGGTGTACTCGAGCCGTTGACCGTAGAAGCGGCGGAGACCAGCGGTGTGGCCATAAGGAAAGTCGAAGGCGGCATCGACCCAATTCCAACCCTCTTCGATCTTCAGCGCTTCGGCTTCCGCGGTCATCTTTTCGAGCACGAGCTGCTCAAGCAGCGCCGGGTCCTGCAGCCATCCGCCATTGTCCTGCTCGAAGAGATCGCGCATAACGACGCCGCCGGCAGCCTCATAGGCATCGATGCCGACATAGACGACGCGTCGATCGGATGCGCGGACCGCGGTTTCGGTCAGCATCCGGCGGATATAATAGGCGTCCTGATTGTGGGAGCGCGAGATCGTGTCCCAGACCTGCTCCTGCCGGGCGTGATCCTTGGTGATCGAAAATGCCATGACCTGGCCGAGCTTCATCTCGTCATTGGCATAGAATTCGAGCAGTCGTGGCGAGACGGAGGCTAACCGCGGGCGCTGCTTCACCGTCGCCACCGAGATGTGGAAGCGGGCGGCGATCTCTTCCTCGTCGAGCCCCTGCTCACGCAGCGCCATCATGCCGCGGAACTCGTCCAGGGGATGGAGAGCGAGCCGATTGACGTTTTCGGCAAGCGAATCCTCGGCTTCGAGGGTCTCGCCTTTGCTGACGATGCAGGGAATTGCCGCTGTTTTCGACAACTTCTTCTGGTTGACCAGCAATTCCAGCGCGCGGTAGCGACGGCCGCCCGCCGGAATACGATAGATGCCGGTCTCCTTGCCATCGCCATCGACTTCGGCGCGGACGTTGAGGCTGGTCAGCAGTCCGCGATGGGCGATATCTTCGGCAAGTTCCTCGATCGACACACCCGCCTTGGTCTTGCGCACATTCTGCTGGCTGAGAACGAGCTTATTGAAGGGGATGTCGCGCCCGGCGTTGAGCGTGATTTTCTGAATGGCCTGTGCCATGTAGTTTCTCCGTGGCGGGCTGGCCGGAGCCTCTCTCCGACAACCACAACCCGCCGCGAACACTCCTTCCCCCCTCTCCCTCCTTCCCTATCCGCAGCCTCCACCGTTTCCGGCTTGCGCCCGACTCGCCGCTTCCACTGCCCACTCGCGGCCATCGCCCCGAGGGGCCGCAGAGGAAGTCGGGGTTATTCACGCGGAAGGCGAAGAAATTTCAGGACAAATTCAACGGGATGTCCGAGGTTCTCCGCCGTCGCAAGAAAGTTTGCCACGAGCCGGCAGACGGTCATGCGTGTCCGCGATGATGGTGGTCGGCTTGTACGGCCACAGAGATTTTCCAGCACCCCATGAACAAGATGAGAGGCAGCATGAATCTACGCATGGAATCATCGCGGCGTAAGCCCTACAACTCCCGCCCGGCATGCTCTTCATAGAGCGGATGGGTTCTCACCGAAGCGATGATCCGGCTGAGCTCGCGGTTCGCCACGTCACGGGCGGCGACCGTTAGCGGAACCCATTTTATTTGCCTCTCGTTCTTCTCCGGAAAATGGAGTTCGATCCTCTGGACAAGCAGAAGATGGACGGAAACGCGATACCGCAACAGGCGCCCTTCCTTGTGATACAAGAACTGCCCTATCTCCGGTTCTAAAGTGAAGCCCTTGACCCCTGCCTCTTCAAAAGCTTCTCTTTCCGCAGCCTGCTGAAGGCTCTCGCCGAGCTCGACATGTCCCTTTGGAATGCCCCAGGCACCATTGGTGCGGCTGGCAACCAGGGCAATTTCGCCTTCGCCCGGTCGATCCCCTATGCGCAAACAGATTGCCCCAGCTTGTACAATTGCCAGCGGCGACCCCTGTTCGATCCCTTCGCTGCCAACGCTAAACGCAGCTCTCATCGTTGCTTCCACGCTGTATTGAAAGGCGCCCGAAGACGTTCCCACCCTCCCGGTGGTCTGCGATCTTGTTTATGACAGTTTAGTGACTATCCTTCCAGAGGAAAAGGAGGAGGAATCGGATGAGCGAAAAACGCAAGAAGATTTACCGCGCTCTCGTGGATGGGGCGACGGAGGGGCTGTCCGACAAGGGACTCTACGAGTTTGTCGTTAAGCGCTGCCGGAAGGCGTCGAGCAAGAAGATTGTTCGCGCTGCTGTGTTGGCACTGACCGATCCGGACGTTACCGACCGTCATGTGCTGAGCACAATCTACGCCCTTGCGATCAAGCATCGCATGGACGAAATCGGCCGCGGCGATGTGGAACAGGACGATGGAGAAAATGCACATCCTCGACCTGCACTGTCGCGGAAACGCGTGAAGAAAGAGCGAGATCCATCAGTATCACTTGCGTCGCCGGCTGCACCTTGACCTAAGCCGCCGCGTAGTCGATTTCGCAGCTTTGGGTCGATAGGCCCAAAATTCGCAGAATATCCGTTCGACCTTAGCGTAATTTCGCGCAGATCTTGTTCAGACCCCGGCTTCGACAAGCTCGCAAGGAGCCGAGCCGGTGATCGATGCATCCCTGCCATCTCGGAATGGACATCGTGATAAGCTAATTTCAACACTGGCGAGCGCAGCGGAGAGATCAAGTGCTGGTGGGCACTGGCCCGTGGCGTTGCCTAAATGGTGTCGATTAAGCTTACGCGAAGGTCGTTGATGACGGCGGCAAGGCCCGGCGCTCCAATTAGCGGCGTGATGCGTACCGCCGACAACTTTGCGACCGCGCGGTCAAAGATCGCGAGATTCGTATGCCCGTTCAGGCGGGACGGATAAATGATGCCGTCTGGTGCGGACCGGTGCTCATGGAAAGCAAGTGACCACGCCCGGGCGAGAGTTTGGCGGGAGGATTTTGCGACATCCGTCGGAACTCCCATCCTGATCGCATGGTCCTCGCGGAGATCAGCAAGGCGGAGGTCATCGATCGTTTCGATCACTGCATAGCGCCGCGCGTAGATCTCCTTCTCTTCGATCGGAAGATCGCCCACGAGACCATCGCGCCGATCACGCAGTACCGCTTCCAGGAAACAGACCTTGAGCGTGTCACCTAAGTAGACAACACCAAACCGCCTTGCCGGGTCACGCCGACGGGGATCGCTGAAGCGGCTCGGTGTCTTTCCATATCCCAACGGGTCGGGAAAGGCGCTGGCATAGATACGCCCAAATCGACGACCGGCGGGAATGATTTCGATATCGAGCGAAGAATTCTCGAAACCCAGGGGCGGCTTGATTCCGGTCATTCAGCGAAAATCACCGCGGGCGACACCCTCGGCCGCTGCAATCACTTCGTCGTCCTGGCCACGTTTCAGCGCATCGAGCCCCGTCTGGCCATCCAGAGTGCCATGCGGCGTGACCAGAAAACGGTAAACCGCCCATGCACCGCCCAAAGCCTCGTGCAGGTTCGGAAGCACAGCATAGGGCCGACCGTCCCGATCGAGTTGCCATGACGGGAAACGGAAGCCCCGCTTGGCGCCGTCGAGACCAAGAACCTGCCCGTTCTGGCGCTTCGTGTTGACAGTGACGCGCGAAACGCCGAGTAGGTCCGCAAACGCTTCCGCGCTCAACATATCGTCCTCAGCCAGAATCTCCGCTACGCGACGCCGGCCGCGTTCCCGTGCGGCAGCCAAGGCTGCCTGAAGCTCCTCATCCGGCTCTGGCACGGCTTCTACCGGAAACGCATCCTGATGTGGCAGCGGCTCTTCTTCTACGACTGAAATCGTCTGCGCTCCGGCTTGTGGATCCACGACGACGCGGAAACTGACCTGATGGCCGGCCGTCTGGCTCAGCTTAATCGCCTTGGCGTACTGCCTGATTAGGGCCTTCTCAAAATCAGCCCTCCGAGGCAGCTTCATCGAAAGCGCAATATTGGAAGAGTCGCGGGGTTCGTTAGCTATGGTCTTTGCGGTGGGCATGGTCTTGGCCTCCTGCTCAGCAATTTAGGCAGGATTCGGCAGTTCGTCAAGTTCGTTAAGTTGGTAAATCGGTGCGGGCTTTGCGCATGCGTAAAATGCTCGTTGAGTGACGGAGCCGGTCGACGCAGTAAGAGTCGCCCTGACCGAAAGCGAATCGAGAAATCACCATTTGAATTAGTCATTTTGCTGACTGCAATGACCACTGAAGCGAGATCATGCCTGCCGGTGACGACGATACGAAGGGATTTCAGCAGATGGTGTCTACGAAGATCCTTGTCGCCTGTGGGATATACAACTATGAGTACTATTCGACATTGTCGCAATGTCCCGTTTCAAAATTCCGAAAAGTGACCCGAATGCTGAGACGACTTCATCCGATGCTGATCGCGCCAACCGGCACCCTCCTGGTCCTCTCGCTGATGAGCGTGTACGGACTGCGTCCGGCAATGGCCGGCGACTGCCCTATCGTCCTAGACCTCAATCGCGACGGTCGTATTTCCACCGTCACACAGACGAGCTCCAAGGAGAAAATGTACTCCCTGCGAGAACTGCTCGACTTTGTCCTGTTCGACATCGACGGCGACGGCATCAAGGACCGGATCGAATGGATCGATGGTACGGGAGATGGTTTTCTCGTCGATGCAACCAAAATCCCTGCCTCGCTGCAGATCGACGCCCGAGCCCTTTTCGGCAACATGGGTTTCGGCGACGGCTTCGATAGTATGGCCAGCAAGGACACCGACGCCAACGGCGTGCTCGAGGGCAAGGAACTCGAGGGATTGAAGCTATGGCAGGATGACGGCGACGCCGTCCTTCAGGCAGACGAACTCAAAGACCTAGCAAGCTTCCAGATAACCACCATTCCGGTCGTCGGCGACACTGTTGAGGCCAAGGACGGGAGCTTTCACATGGTAGCGAATGCCGAGACTGCTGCCGGCCAGCCGATGCTTGTCGAAGATGTCTGGTTCCTCAATGTCGAAAACCTCTCGTCGTTCGAACAGAGCTTCGAGAGCTTGGTGTTGAAACTCATCTGACTTGAGGCTCATCTGCTGAGGCAACTGATGCCATTTCAACGGTCTGCTCGGACGGAACTCTGCTGCGCCAGGGAAGCAAGGCACTGACAGCGGCGGCGGGAGCCGCAGGATTGTCGATGCGCTTGTCGTCCTTCAGCACCTGGGCGAGCACCACGGCGCTCGAAAAAGGCATGAAGAAACCACCCAGCAAGGCCTCCAAGGCGGCAAACAACCTGTCGGCTTCACAGGGCTTGAAGTCACCATACCCGAGCGTCGTGAAGGTCACCGCGGAGAAATAGATATAGTCGGCGAAGTTTGTCGACACGCCTGTACCCTCGGTCGGCGGGACGCCTGTGTCGATGATTCCCATGGAGTGGAAGATCAGTGCGAACAGGACGATGTTCAAGAGATAGGTTGAAAAGATAACTAGAAGGAACTCGGCGACCGAATATTGCCGCTTCAGAAACTGGTAGATAAACCAGAACGGGAGGGTGAGTGAAATCGCTACGGCTAGGAAAGGGATCAGATCGGTCCCATGCCCGACAATATCGCCGTCGAATGTCGGGACGCATTGCGTGACAGGCGGTAGGACCGACGGGACCGATGTGAACAAGACGACCGCCAGAACAGACGCCCAAATCATCAGTGTCGCAATGCCAACGTTGCGATGAACCATCATGCAATATCCATAGAACAATTCGTAAAAACGAGAAAAGGCTATCTATCTATCAAAACGCTGACCGTCCTTCGATAACTCCGGTTGACTAATATTGTGTAGCGAGCACCATTGTTACCCTTTTGGCGGACGGCTGTATCCGGTTCAACGGTTTCGGAAAGGATCACAGCATGTCTCACCTCAAGGCCCTCAAGCTCACCTCCGCAGTCCCGGTTCGCGCAACCGTCGATCCGGTGCAGCGGGCGCGGGAAAAGATGATCGCAACGCTCGCTACCCGAATTCCTGTGTCTTTACTTGATCTCGCATATGTGGAGGTAGTGATCGACGATATCGCGTGGGCGCGACCCTTTCGGTAGCCCGCACGGATCGGGACCCGGAGGGTCCACAGCCACGTTCAGGTTGGTAGCGTTCAGTTTCCCGCAGGAGTTCCTCGGACGGCGACGGATCCCGCTTACTGGGTATCGAAGGTACCAGCTCCCTTGGATCATCGTCGTCTTCAGACTCGATCTCACCAGCGTCCGCCGCCACTACCTCACATTGCACTCTTTTAAGTTTTGTGCTTGCCAGAAAACAATCTGTGCCGCATAGTTTTAGCGATCAGTAAAGTTTCAGGTTGTGCAGATTCCGACGGGGGATGCGGATCATGCGGCATGAACTGGACGCGCGCGAATACAAGCTTCTTCTCAATCCTGAACGGTTTTCGGAAGCAACTTCCGAACCAATCGTTGCGTTCTGGGAAAAGCATATGAAACCTCTCATCGATAGCCAGCTCGGGCTGCGAAACGATGATGAGCCACGCCATGAGGGGCAATTTAATGCCCCGGCGGAGCGCACGGTCCGATTCTGGGATACGGCCGACTGTATCCTTACCCGGGCCGATCTTGCCTTGCGCGAACGCCTGCCGGTCGAGAGCGAAGGCAGTGCCGCCGCTCGGCCGGAGATCACCCTCAAGCTGCGCATGCCGGATCTGTTCGTCGTTGCCGCGGCCGAGTTGCCGGGGAGCCGAAACGACGCACGCACGACCTTCGAGGAAGACATTGCGCCGCTCGAGGTCGACGACCCGAACCCGAACAAGCGATCGGTCGTCGTCTCGGCGAAACGCTCGATCCGCAGCCGCTTTTCGCTGTCAACCAGTCAGACCGCAGAGTGGAGCAAGGCGCGTCCCACGCTTGACGACCTGCAATCGCTGTTTCCAACGCTTCGTGAGCTTCTCGGGATTTCAGGCGCGCAGTTTGATCCCGGCACCGCGTTGATCAACGGCCCGAACATCCGCGAGCTTGTCTTCAAGGGCGCCCGCGTGAAGCTTGGCGCCAACAGCATCGGAAAGTTTGCGCTGACACTGTGGTACCTCGACAAAGCAGGCCCTGCTCCTCGCGTTGCTGAGGTATCCTTCAAGTGTGCAACGCTTGCCGGCGATATGCCCGGCAAAGCAGCACGGCGAGCGTTGACGCTCTTCACCTGCATGCAATCCCAACTCAGCGGTTGGGTGACTTCGGAATATTCGAGCAAGACGGCTCTGGCATTGCCACGCGCGTGCGGCAGACCGTTCGAATAGCCGCAGCTTGCTACGGCGGGATGGAAGAACTGCCACCCATTCGCGACTGTCATCAGCATATAAACACGCATCAATAGAGTACCCGAGCAGACCACACCTTTTTCGGATGGAGGAGAACGGGAATGGATATCTATCAACAGATCTGGGATGCCGATCAAAGCGGCAACGGGATAAAGCCCATTCTGGCCGGAGCCGATGCGGCCCCGGATACGGGTTACGTCCGCGTCACCAACACCGACGGCCCGGGCACACCGTCCGGCGACCTCAAGGTTCTCTCGGAAGTGGTGATACCGAACAACAAGAAAATCACCTATGACCTCGTGCGCGCCCTGTTCGACAATTACGTCCTCGATGAGCGGCAGGCTGAAGTCGAGACCCCGGAGGAACGCGCCGAAGTCCACGAACTCCTGGAAGCCATCGTCGATAGCGCACCGATGCAGGTTGCGCGCGCCTATATCTCGGAAGAAACAGGCACACCCGTGTCCCGTGATCGCTGGTACGCGACACTGACGGAGCAATGGTTCCGCCGCTTTTCCCAGGGTGGCGACCGTGATCTGTCGGGCTTCGAGCACGTCTTCGTCGGCGAGCAGGAAGGGCCGAAGGTCCAAGGCTATCACTTCTGGTACAAATACCATCTCGACGACGGGCTGGCCGCGCAAATCGATCGCAATCGCTTTCCCGGCTTCCGCGACGACCGCATCGTTTATCTACGCGGCCTTTACGAGAACGGCCAAGAGCAGTTTCCCGAATCCGTGACGATCTCGTATCGCTGGGATGCGCCTGATTACGACGCTGGAACAACCCGGCCGCTGACGAAGCCTATCGGCGGCTTTTTCGTGGGCTGCAGTATCGAGGGCCTGATGGCAATGGGGGCGGTGCGCGCTCACCGTGGTGCTCGCGCACCGAAAGAGGCGGTGATCAACGGCGCGCGCTACGACATGAAGCTGTTTCTCGACCAGAGCGAACGCTACGTCCGTACGTTCTATCCCGTCTATCTCGGTCCGGCCGGCGACCGCTCAATCGGCGGAATTGCCGACGACACCGGAAGGGAAACGCCGCGCATCGTCAGCGGATCGGTGAAGATCGTCGCTGCGCTAGTCAATCCAATGGGGCGGGATGAAGGCAAGGAAACGGTCACCCTTGTCAACGCCGGCATCGAGACTATCCCGCTCGACGGCTGGTTCCTGGTCGACAAGATGAGTAACCGCTTTGGTATCAAGGAAGTGACGCTCGCGCCTGGCATGGCAACGACCATCCTGCTACCGCGCCATTCCGTGCAGCTTTCCAACAAAGGCGGCGAAATTCGATTGGTCAATCGCGATGGCGCAACGGCCCATCTCGTCACCTACAGCAAGGCGCAGGCCGACCGCCAGGGTGAGACGATCATCTTCTGACGACAGCAAGCTATTCGTCTTTCTTGTTGCGCCGTCATCCAGCGTCAGCGGCGCAGCAAAGAAAATCCATCAGCTAGGACCACAGCCGCACAACCGCGCCATCAGGGGGATGAAATGAGAATTGTCGCCGAAAATGATGTTATGCGTGCCCGCGCTATTGCCGGAACCTACGTTGTCACGCTTGCCTGGGACTTCCAGCCTGACCAGGAGGGAAAGCGTGAAGGCTTGATGGGCTTCGCCATCGAGCGAACGGAATTCAATGGCGAGGAAATCGTCGAACGCTATTGGATGCGTAGCATCAAACGATTTCGCGACAAGGATCGCGGGCTACCTCCAGGGACACCCGTGAGCACCGCCGACCATCCCATTCAGTCTTTTCAATGGGCCGACTACACGGCAGAGAAGGATCGCCACTATCGCTACCGCGTCGTGCCTCTCTATGGATCGGTGAAAAACCTCCTGTTGGACGACGCCTCAGCCGTGGCTCTCGATATCACAACGGAGATCGAGTTCCTGCTCAAGCCTGATGCCGACAACGACAAGGCCCGGCACGACATCTACTTCAACCGCGGTGTCATTGGCTCACAGGCATTTGCGCGACGGTTCAAGAACGCCAACCCACAGAATGCAAGTCCCAAATCCGAAGAGATGGTCTGGCTGTCGCGTGGGCTTTATGAAGCGCTCATGGCCTTCATCGGCCTTGCGAGCGACGAACGTTTCGCGCTGCGCGCTGCGCTCTACGAGTTTCACTACCAGCCAGTGGCAAACGCCTTTGCTAAGGCGGTCGAAGCTGGCGCCAGCGTCAAGATCGTCTACGACGGCGAGAGCGCCTACAAGCACGACAACGAATTGACGATCGCCAATGCCGGTCTTGGCCAGATGGGCGCGGTCAAGGCACGCACGGTAAGCGAAGGCATCCGGCATAACAAGTTCATCGTGCTACTGGAGGAGGAACAGCCAATCGCGGTCTGGACCGGTTCGACCAACATTTCCGAGGGCGGCATCTTCGGCCATTCGAACGTCGGCCACATCGTCTGGGACAAGACGGTTGCTGAGGCCTATCTCCACTACTGGGAACGACTTGAAGAGAATCTGACGCCGACAAAACTGCGAGCTCCGAACCGAGCTGCCTCGCCGCTTCCCGCCGGCCGACCGGAGGCGAAGAGCGTCACCCCGGTCTTTAGCGCGCGGGACGAAAAGGACAGTAGCGCGACACTCCAATGGTATGCCGACCGCATGGCGGAGGCCAAGGAAATCGTCTGCTTCACCGTCGCATTCAATATCGACGAGGTGTTTCAGCAGGTGCTGAACCGCGACAATGACGTCTTGCGCTATGTAGTGAAGGACGACGATCTGGGCGATGGCGAGAAAATTACCCGGGATCGCGACGTGCTGTTTGCGGCGGGCGGCTATCTTGGCAATGGGGCCTTGGTCAATTTCCTTGAGGAACGCGGCAATCCGTTGAACCGCAACGACTACATTCACGACAAATTCATGCTCGTCGACCCCTTAAGCGACGATCCGCTGGTCATTACCGGTTCAGCAAACTTCAGTCAGCCGTCGCAGCGCACCAATGACGAAAACATGCTTGTCATCCGGGGTGACACGCGTGTTGCCGATATTTATTTCGGCGAGTTCATGCGTATCTTCGACCATCATTACGCCCGCTATCTCGTGAAAAAGCTGACTGAGACCGGCAACCATGATCCCGAAGCCGGGTATCTGAAGATAAAGCCAGTCGATTGGGTTTCGTCGCATTTCAATCCGCAAAGCTACAAATCGAAGCGCCGGCGTTACTTCGTTGGGACGTGAGAGCAGACCCTATGCCGTCAATACTGCCGGCTGAGGCCATGGATTCTCTCAGGTGAGATCCAATTTCTTATCCGCGCGAAGCCGTTCAACTTCCGTCTTCACTGCGTTCCCCTGTTTCGTCCCATGATGCAAGAGAACGGAGGAGAGCACGACGAAGACGGCGAGGAAAAGATAGAAGGCGAAGCGAACGGGGCCATAGAGTGGGTCAGCGGCGGCGCGTTCCAGCATGACGAGCGCCGTCACTATCACGATAACGACAAAGAGGATGACAACGGTATTAACGAGGTAGGTGGGCCAATTGAGGAGTTTATCGACCTCGACCGCGCATTCACGCATCGCCTTTTTCTCGTCCGTCGTACCGGCGTACTTGTTGAGATCAGACTTGGCTTTCAGCGCCAGGATATCACGCACCCAGGCGCTCAGCTGAAGATAGAAGAAGCTGCCCAGCAAGCTCGACAGCGTAAGCATTAGTCCAACAACCGACAAGGGATTTGCGGCCGACATGATCAGGCTCCGCGTTGATTGAGAATATCGATCACGACCAGAATGACCTGGCAGCGAATTCGAACCGTCACCTCCTGCACGAAAGTCGAGATGACCCTCGGCGGCGCCAGCGGGCGATTAGCCACAGGATTGGCGCGTGCCCATTCGTAGAGGACTTGAAACTCGTCATAGGCTGGCCGGCTCAAGACGCAATCGAACTCTTGCGAGAGCCTCCCCGCAGCTTCGGCCGCTTCCGCATCCACCCGCTTTTCATTGAGTTTCGCGAGAAGTTCTCTGCGCGCACCCTCGCGCCACCGCGCCGAACGGCGCGCAAGAAGTATCCGAGCGAGATAGCGGGCACGTGCCAGCGGCAAGGAATAACGCTCGTAGAGCTTGGTGGGGTTAGGCGGATCGTCGGGATAGAGTTTTTCTTCGACCTTCGCGACGTAGTGCTCGGTCGCCTGAGACATCGTTTCAAAGCGCCGTTCGTTGAGGAGCCACTCGAAAAACAAATCGGCGGCGATCTCGCCATAAGCTGTCGCGGCATCAGCCCGGTGTGCCGGGGCAATTTCGAACAACCTCAACGCTTGTTCCAGACGGCGGTCGTCAAGATCGATTGTGATTTGCATTGAAGTCCCCCAACTCCGCATGGATAGTCTGCCACAAATTATTGTTGTTGACGAATGCTCTTTCAATTCGCGCCCAAATTGCAGTGAAGTCCATGTTCGATTATGATGATTGCGGTTGTGTGAAAGGCTAATGGGAGCCAGACGCGCATGAGCAGTCCATGGACCACCTCCGTGAAGCAGCTGTCTCCGGTTGACCACCAGGAGCCGCCGCCAATACACCGATCGGTAGCTTCGCCCCGCCGTCCATCGGCGCAGTCAATATCGCTCCGGTCGACCTGTTCAAAAGCATTGCGCGCGCCAGTGCCCTTTCGCGCTCTTCCGCCTCCCTCGTTGCGGCTCTGGTTGCGAGTAGCCAAGCGCTCATCGAATTCCTCGTCGATGACGCGACCACAGTCATTGCATTCCTCGATGAAGTTGCGGACCTCGCCGACGCCGAAAGAACCGCCTTGTCTGGCAGGATGGGCGCCGGCGTCACCGATCAGACAATGGAAATGCTTGGCTTCGTCTGGCGAGATGTGGCGGAGGAATTGATAGGCAGTTCCACACCCCTGGCAGACTATCTGTACGAAAACGCTGCCGGTGCGCTCGTCCTCGCCGAAGCCAAGGGTTCGATCTCGAATGCGGCTTCTCAGACCGGCGTCAACACTCGAGCGCGCAATGCCTATCACCGCCAAGTTGACCCGTATGTCTATACGCATCCGCCGGGACCAAAGGGGGCAGCATCGATCGGCCTGATCGAGCACGGTTATGCCGTGGCGTTGGCGGCGCTGCCGGGGCCAACCACGCCGTCGCCGCCGGTAATCACCGCCGATGCCTTCCTGGCCGTCGCGGAGACTGACCCTTCGTTGAGCTCCTCTCCTCTTGGGGCTTCCAGTGGGGGCGGTGTCACATCAACGACGTCATCGCCCAATCTGCCTCTCAAAACCCCGATGTACGACCCACAAAGGTTTGCCCTGCGCCTTGGCAACTATCGTGGCGTATTTCTGCTTGCGAATGCGGCAGCCGTCGTCGATGCGATCGACAGCGTGCGTCTCGGGCGAGAGCCCGCCCGCCGGCAGACGTTTCTGCGAGTGCAGTGCGGCAACGAGGATTTCCTTATCGGGCTCGATCCTACGTTTCCGCCAATCAGCGCCCTTGAGCCCTACCTCCGAGGCTGGATCTTCGCGATTGCGCTATCCGCGGCAGATACATTTCTTGATCAGCTCGCCAATGCCTCCAATCCGAATTTCGCGCGCGCCATGCAGATTCATCCCCTCGTACAGGCATTGGCCGATCCGCCGCGGCCCTTCCTACTGTCGCCGGATGGCTTCGCCATGCTTCGCCGCGATGCGACCGTTGCCACTCACGAACTCATATGGGATGCGCAATCTGGCTCTGTCGAGCGCACAATCCCTCACCGCCAACTCTAAGACAATGAACGAGGAAAGACATCCCTATCCGCGAAAATGTCTATATATCCTGTGCAGCAAACAAACCAAAAATGCCGTGCAAGCGCCGGCGTGCCCGGCAAAAGAGTTCGCGCCTCCTCACAGACGAGGTTCATCCGTTGATTGGCAATTGCTCCCGCTATAGGTTCGTTTCGCGCGTAAACATGCCGCGAAGACTGAAGAGGAACTGAGATGGCGACCGGTACTGTTAAATTTTTCAACGATGATAAGGGATTTGGCTTCATCACGCCGGAGAATGGAGGAGCGGACGTATTCGTTCACGTGTCTGCTTTGCAACGAGGCGGCTCCCTCAGAGAAGGGGACAAGGTCAGCTTCGAAGTAGGTCAGGACCGCAAGACCGGCAAGTCTAAGGCGGAGAACGTCAGCGTGCTCTAGCTGCGGATGCCGCGCGACAGCCTGATCAGAAAATTCGGGCAGGCTGGTCGCGTCCCCGTCGGGTATCCGCTTCCGCGGTGGCGAGTGCCCAGACAAGCGTGCGGCAACAACTCGTTGACGATCGGCGAAGTTGATCGTTCAATCGGCCCCGACTGAAAACTGTCAGTGCTGTTCTTGTGAAAGACAAATCCGTTCGCCTTGAACGGAGTCGAACCGGAAGCGAAAATGTCAAACGAGACCGACACTTAGCGTCACGCAATCCAAACCAACACCTGTCCTCCGCTCTCGGAATCTTTCTCATCATTTGTATGATCGTCAATCAACAGCTGGCGGGGCACGAAATCGTGTCTGCAAACCAAGCCGTTGATCGGGAACAGATCATTCTGAATGGCATCCAGACAGCTTCTTTGTCTCTCGCCGAGATGCGAGCCGCTGCTCGCGATGTTGACTTCGCAATATCCCGGGAGGAATTGGAAGCGGCAGTCAATCGGACCAAGACGGCCGGCCAGCAAGCCTGGGACGGCCTCGACCAACCCATCAAGATCGCCCTAAAGCCTGACGTTCTCAACGATATCCGTAACAGTCTTAGAGCCTGCGAAGCTTTGATTGCCAAGCGCGCGTCCGCGCTATCTGCCGCCATGTTGAAAAAGCCTGGAGTGGCGCTTAGCCAGTCAGAGATCGCCGCCGCGCTGGCTGTCGTTTCGAACGACGAGATCGGAGAGACGATGAATCAAGCACGCGTCGCAACCGAGGCTTCCGTCAAGAATGCACGGCATTTCACCGAAGAAGCTAAAGCGGCGTTGGTTGCTACAGTCGCAAGGGCCGACTCGATCGCATTGATCGTTGGCGTCAGCATCGTTCTTGTCCTGATTGCTTCGGCCATCGGTCTGATGTTTAGTATCGCCAAACCTATCCAAACAATGGCTATCGCGATGCGACGGCTCTCACAAGGCGACCTCGATATCGATGCGGGCCAGGTTTCCCGTCGAGACGAGATTGGCAAAATGGCAGCCGCCGTCGAGGTCTTCCGCACGAACGCGCTTGCAAACCGGAAGCTGGAACAGGAAGCCGAAGCCAGCCGCAACATGTCCGAAGAGGAGCGTCGCCGCCAGGCCGACGCGGATCAGCACCGCGCCGACGAGATGGCGCAGGCGACGGCAGGTCTTGGGGCGGGGCTCAAGCATTTGGCCGGCGGTGACTTGTCGTTCCACCTTTCCGAACCTTTTGCCTCTGATTTTGAAAGCCTGCGCACGGACTTCAATGCGACAGTGGCCCAGCTCGCTGACACGCTGCGTGCTGTTGCACACGCGACAGCAGCAATCGATAGCGGAATACTGGAGATTGGTCAGAGCGCGGAGGATCTGTCGAAGCGCACCGAGCAGCAGGCCGCCTCGCTCGAGGAGACGGCGGCTGCCCTTGATCAGATCACTGTGAATGTCAGCTCCTCGACAAAGCGCACCGAAGAAGCTCGCGCGGTTGCAACCGAGGCCAATCAGAGCGCGCAGAAATCGGCTCAGGTTGTTTCCCATGCCGAAGAAGCGATGCGCCGGATCGAGGAGAGCTCGCAGCAGATCTCCAACATCATCGGCGTCATCGATGAGATCGCCTTCCAGACCAATCTTCTAGCGCTCAATGCTGGGGTCGAGGCGGCACGTGCCGGTGAGGCCGGCAAAGGCTTTGCAGTCGTCGCCCAGGAGGTGCGTGAACTAGCTCAGCGGTCCGCCCAGGCTGCCAAGGAGATCAAGGGGCTGATCCAGAACTCGTCGACGGAAGTGGAAAGCGGCGTCAGACTGGTGCGCGAAACCGGTGAGGCGCTGAATGTGATCGGGGGGTTCATCGGGCAGGTCAACAGCCACATGAACGCAATCGCAACTTCGGCGAAGGAACAGTCGACGGGGCTCGCCGAAATCAACACCGCGGTCAATTCGATGGATCAGAGCACTCAGCAGAATGCAGCGATGGTGGAGGAATCGACTGCCGCAGCCTCAAGCCTCGCCCAAGAAGCAGCCAAGCTGCGAGACCTCATCGCCCGCTTCAGGCTTGAAGGCAATGCCACCCAACCACGCGCCGCCGTCCCGACCAACCGACCGGTTGCCTCGCCCGCCCGCGCACTCGGAAACAGGCTCGCCAGTGCCTTCGGCGGCAGAACCGCAACGGCTTCAGCTACTAAAGAATGGGAGGACTTTTGATGTGTGATACCCAGCGTCACAGCGAAGAAGGGCATCCAAGCAGTGCACTGGAAATCATCGCCTTCTATCTCGGTAACCAGCAATTCTGCATCACGACGACCTTGATCCGGGAGATCCAGGATGGGCACCATCGATACCACGGCTTCAGATGTTAGCGATCCGACATATGTAGTGCGCCAAAAATTCTGCCAGAGCAGTCCCAGGCGGTCATCACCCTGAACGAATATCCAAAAGCGGCAGAAAAATCCCATGGGCGCGCAAATCCGTACAGCCGCGCAGAAAATCGACTACCGCGTAATGTTTGCGACGCGGTTATGCGGTAGTCCTAAAATAGCAGCGGAGGGAATAGCTGCTCTTCTACACCTTGCCTGTAAATTAGCCTTTTCTCGGAGAGCATTTAGGTTGAAACAACGTATAGGTGATCACTTTGGGACGCTTGAACGCAAGGCAAGATTGCTATCGACATTTGCAAACGCCAACCGCCTGCATATGCTGCAACTGCTTGCAGCAGGTGAAATGTCGGTGGGAGAGCTTGCTGAAAAAGTGGAGCTGAGCCAATCGGCGGTTTCACAACATTTGGCGCTCCTTCGTGAGGAGAACATCGTCAAGGCGCGAAGAGACTCACAGACAAAATACTATGCTCTTGAATCAGAGGCAGCTAGAACACTTCTGGACACGCTTACGGATATATTTGAGCTGCAGCTGCAGTCGGGACTTGGCAATTTTTTACTTGGCGACAGCTAAGTGCACCACGCGCCAATTTGTAGACCATGACCATCATCCCAATTGATCCGTCGCCCGGTTGCCCGCTCACGGCAGATAATGCTGGAACTGCTGCAGCTTTGCTTCTGGGGCTGCTCGACCAAATGCGATTCATCCGCATTGCCCAAACAACGGGAACGCACCTTCTTCAAGAAGGTGCCGGGCGCGGTGGCGTTCCAGATGACCGTTTTCGAGTTCGCCTTCCAGGCATGACTTTCGACACCTCCGTTCCCACGCGCCGCACTCGACAATTGCGTTGGAGATTCTGGGCATGCGGTCGGAGACCTCAATGGAGCTTTGGACAAGTTCCGGCCGAAGCCTCAAACAGACTGGGCGACCAACTGAAAGCAGGAAGCGGCACCCACCCCAAGGATTGGGCCGGAATGAGCAGACATCCTCTTCGTGGAAGACACTTCAAAACACTATCCGAAATTCAGAACAGAGGCATTGAATGACCAGCAGGAAATACTCGTGGGCCCGCAACCTGTCGCGTTCGGCGGGAAAACTTGTGGCGGGACTTGCCGCGCTGACGATGTATGCCGGCATAGCCATCGCTCAGGTCGCCGTGCCTGGCACGTCGGTTACGATGACGCCGCCGGAGGGCTTTACGATTGCCGGTGGGTTCAGCGGCTTCGAGAACGCCGAAAAGCAGGGCAGTTTCCTCATCGCAGAGTTCCCTGCGGAGGCGGCCTCACAGCTCTCGGGCCTCTTTGCTGATCAAAGCGGCGCAGCAACCGCCTTTGCGCAAAAGGGAATCACAGTCGAAAGCCGTGAGGAGATTGACAACGCTGATGGTGACACGATCCCGCTTCTGCGCGGAAGCCAGGAAGCGAATGGCGTGACGCTCGAAAAATGGATGGCGCTATACGCGGCTGACAAGGTCGTTATGGTCACATTCCAGATCCCCAAGGACAGCGCCCTTGACGAGGACACGATGAAGGCAGCCTTCGCTTCTGTGAAACTCGCTGGCGCTTTTAATAAGCCGGAGGGTGATCCCCGGCTTGCTGAACTGCCTTATGAGTTCGACATTGTCGAACCGTTCCGCCTGGCGAGCGTCACGGACCGTACAGGCGCGCTGCTGACCGTTGGTCCCAAGGACGTCGATCCCGAGGCCACGCAGCCCCAGATCGTCTTGACCTATACGGAATCCGCCGCGCCGGTTAGCGACCTCAAAACCTATGCCAAGATCATCATGAACGCACTTGGCGATGCCGTGACCATCGAAACACAGGAAGAGACCACTTTCGCCGACCTCGACGGCGTCGCCAGCCATGGCACATTTACCGAAAACGGTGTGAAGAAGAACTTCGTTCAGGTTGTTGCGCCGACCGGAAGTGGCGCATTTATCGGCTTCATTGGTACTGCATCGCAGGACAAGTACGAAGGCTTGAAGGATGCGATAGAGGAAGTCGCCGCGTCGGTAACGATTAAGGGCTAACCCTACGTCGGTAGCTACACTTGCAAAACGGATCCGCTTTCGTTGCAGGGTGAACGTCAGGTCTGACGATGGATCGAAGCCGCCGCTCTTAAACAAAGGAAGTTTGTATGATCGAACCTTTTCTCGCAAAGCCGCTCAAACTCAGAATGATCGGTCTGGTCTCCTGCGCGATGATCGGCCTGTTCGCCGTAGGCCTGAAACATACCGCGGCAGCCGAGCCGACGGCCGTGCCGGGCACGACCGTAACGATGACGCCGCCGGAAGGGTTTGTTGCAGCGACCGACTTTGCCGGCTTCCTGGACATGGAAAATCAGGGCAGTTTCTTCGTCGCGGAGATGCCTGGCGCGGCCTTCGTTCAATTGTCGCCTCTCTTTGCCGACGAGGACCTGGCGAAACGGAGCTTTGCGACCAAGGGAATAACCATTACCGGACGCCAGGAAATCGAGACTGCGGCGGGGGAGACGGTCCCGCTTCTCCACGGCACACAGGCGGCCAACGGTGTTGTACTCGACAAGTGGATGGCACTCTATGGCGGCGAGAAGACCGTCATGATCACCTTCCAGATTCCACAGGATAGTGCGCTGGACGTAGAGACGATGAAGACCGTATTCGCGTCGGTCTCAACGAGTGCCGCACCAGCGATCGATGACAAGCTGTCTGCGCTGCCCTTCGAGATCGAGGCGGTCGAGCCTTTTCGGGTCGTGGAAGTCCTCGGCGGGGGCAGCGTGCTGATGATGGTTGGCGACAAGGATGTTGATCCTGAGGGATTGCAGCCAATGGTCGTCGTCGCCGTCTCCCAGACGCACGGCGACATGTCAAACCTGGCTGCGGTCTCGGAACGTTCGCTCAGGGAAACAGCCGGTTTTGAGGCTGCAGAAATCACGGCAAAGGACGAAACCACATTCGCCGGTATGGACGGCTTCGTGCTGCGGGGCACTTACGACGACGAAGGGATCAAGAAGAACTTCGTGCAATACATCGGAGTTAAGGAAGGGCGCGCGTTGCGTCTTGTTGGTACGGTGGTCGTCGAGAAAGCTGCTGAACTGAAAGACGCGATCGACGAGATCGCCGCCTCGGTGGAACTCAAGGACTGAGTTTGAAACTCGAAAGGAGGGTTGGTGTCCTGTCGAAATTCGCTTGCCCCGCGCGCTTTTGCGCCGCGAAGAGCGCGGCATCCACAACGGACGCAGCTATGAAATATTGGCGTAATACATTGTGGTCGTGGCTTGGTATCCCCTTGTTGATGCTGGGGACACTTGCCGGCTGCTCCGGCGCACAGCGTACGCTCCAGTACGAGACACGTCCGTCACCCTGGAAGATCTACTACGTTCGCACGCATCATCTGTCCGTTGGAACCACCTATCACTATGAAGTGCGCTTCCGGGGACAGCGTTTCGCCATCCCGAAAGAACTGCTGCGGAGTCCCGGAGATGTTGACGAGTTCGAGTCGGTGACGGCGCCCGAGACCGTGACGCAGGCCGGTGATACGATCACTCTGGTGTTCAGCCACGGAATTCAAGAAAAAAGCGGTTCGATCTCGTACGGAGGACTGCGCGTTGTCCGGGCGCAAGCGATTGATGAAACGAAGGTAAGCCTTGGCGGGCTGGACGGCCAAGGGGCCGCGGTCATTGAACTGCAAACCAGGCCTTGAACAATGATTCAGGCGCCGGCACATTGTTGCTGGGAAGGATCCTTTATGTCCTTTATTGCTGTCTTCAGGCCCGGACTACGCCTATCATTCCTGTTGGCGATTGTCCCGTCGATATTCGCATCGTCCTCGGCACTTGCCATGGACCCGGACAGCCGCGCTCTCTGGGGCGCTTCAGCTATAGCCGTGGCTGATTTTTATCGCCGGCGCCGTGCAAATGGTGGAAGGTGGACGAGGCCGCGGCCAAGAGAGTCATCGCCTGGAGTGGACGCTCGCTTGCGCAACTGCGTGCGTCGGAAGACTTTAAGGAGCAGTTCCAAGCGATGGAGCAAAGTGAAAACTATATCCGTGAGCGGTACGACGACAACTCAATGGCGTGTGACGCCGCCGGTTCGATTTTCGACGCCGACGGGAAAGAATATGGCGTGATGCGCTCGCAATAGACGGAGTGGCGCGGAAAGCCATCGTTGGCTTCCTTTGCCGCAGCGGTCACTGCCCCGGCCGGCCGGGAACGAAGCGCAACCTCGTATTCATGCCGCGCGACTGTCCACGACTTCGGCCGCTTCGAGAAGCGTATCGAACGCATAGGCGATCTTCTCTTCACGCGTGTCCCCGTACCAGATTTGCGGCACGATCGTGCGAAAGCGCGATTGCAGCAGGTCCGCAAGCGCCTCCTTGTCTTCCATCCATTCCAGCATGTCGGCATAATAATTGACGAGACTCGGCGCGGGAAACCGCGCGAGCAGATCTTCGAAACCTTGCTTGACCAAAGCGGGATCGCACAGCGTGCCGGCGAGTTCATGGTCGCCAACCTCCGTGTTGGCCTGCTGGATCAAGGCGTAGAAGCCGAGACCGAAGCGATCTTTCGTCAGCTCGGCCGCGCTCCTGGCAAAAACCTCGAGATCGTGTTCGTCGCGCCCGAGCCAGCGCGGCATGATCATACGGGCGTGAGATCGGCAGAGATCGATGTTGTAGCGGTCCTGCGCCCATGCCGCTTCGAAGCGCTCCTGAAACTCCTCAATCGAGCCGTCGTTCGCCGCACGCCGATAGTCGCTGATGCGCCAGGCAAAGTCATCAGGCCCGGGGCAACTATCGAGCACTTCATCTGCCTTGAGCAGGAACGCCTCGTATTTTTGCCATTGCTCCTGCCGGACATCGTGTCCGTATTCCGTCCCACGCCAGGTGAAAGCGGTCATACGCAAGGCATCGGCATAGGTCGCGGCCGAGAAAGGCGAAGGATGCTGACGAAAGAAGCCTTCAAAGGCTTCAAGCAACGTCTCGTGACGCAACCCCGCATCGTCATCGTCGGGGATCGTCAGGAACTCGTCCAGAAACCATTCCTTGACCAGCGAATAGTGGGGCTTGCCGTTCTCGGCGATACCGTCAGCCTGCCGCGCCGCCTCGAAGGCCTGATGATATGCCAGGAAGTCCCGGCGCCGCCACGCGGCTCGCATGGCATCCCGCTGAGGGATGAGGCGTGGAATCTCGTCGTGCAGTTCGACGAGATGCAGATCGTAGTCTCGCACCAGCCGCTCGTGCGGAGAAAGATTCTGATCGGCGGAGGCAGCGCGTCGGCGGGGGAGCATCCTGTCGCGGAGAATCCCGAGAATGTCCTTGAAACCCATGCCTTTATTCGCCTCCAGGCCTCGATGGAAGTTTCTCCTGCGTCACCAACCAGACTTCGCATGAAGTCAGGCACGGGATCAAGACCGTGTCGGCACTGCAATATAGATTGGCGGATGGGCTAGGCTAAAAGTTCCCCGCTAGTCGGCTTTGCCCTAGCCAACCGCCAACGTGCTGAGGCCTAATTGCTCGCCGTCTGATCCGTTGACTACCGCTTGTAAGCGATCATAGCATCACGGTTACAGATTTGACGCACCCCCTTCAGATGTATTGACCATGATCCGGATCATCACCGCAACGTTGATTACCTTGTTGCCATCGAGCGTCGGCTGGGCAGCATCTCCCGACACACCCGCGGCCGATACCGGCATCGGGCCGAAGCGTGCAGCGGCGTGTGGCGACCTTCTCCTCGGTCTCGAACACAAGCCGCAGCGCCTCGATTTCCTCGGCTGCCGGGTGGACATGGTGTATGGTCTCAAGGCTCTTGTCGCAGACTACCGGGTCGAAGGTCGATACGCCGAAGCGATCGAGCGCTATTTCGCTGATGCCGCGAATATGCCCGTCCTCGGCTTCTACTGTTGCGGTTGGGACTCGATCGGGGCAGCCGGCCGGGACGGGTGGCTGCAGGACGGCGTGACGTCCTACGAGATCTCAATGGGATCTGGCGAGACTCTGTTCAACCGCCGCGAGGATTGGCCACGGATTTCCTGGTTCAGCGTGACGGTGACGCACTACATCGAGGAGCCGTAGCCCCTTCGGCCGGGTCCGTACCGATCGAGACGTTCTTCACATCATATCATCCAACCATCGGCCTTGGCAGCCTCGTGCGATGCTCTTGAACAAGGTACGAAACAGAGAACCTTGTTCAATCTCTTGCGACGGGTGTTGGGTCAGACATCCCCGCTCGAACCAGCGGATGCGCGTACCAGTAGAGTATGTAATCGCGCCAAGACGCAGGCCCGGCTTCGCTGAAGCCGGCGAGATTGTGGTCGCGTTCCACCGCGAAGCGGGAACCTGTGCAAATTGATCACACACCGTTGCCACCGTCTCGGGAGCAGGTAAAACGGTCCAACCGCGACAGGAACCTGCCCGTAGCATCGCACCAGTTGGAATTTCCAGACTCTGGCGATGCTTGTGCGACGTTATGATTGCCCATCATGAAAATGACTGGCTTGGCGGCCGCAAAGCGTTGCTCAAGTTGGCCCCGTCGACTGAGCCAAGTTGGCCGAAATCGGCGCCGGGCCGATTGATTGGGCTTCTTGCACCATCGGCCCCACGTGTTCTCAGCGCAGGATTTCTCACTCCTAGAACCGCTCCTCGTATCACGCGAACGTGATGTGAATTCGCGCTAAAGTGGATAGAGTTTTCGCATACTGGAGATTGTAAAAAACTGATATGCAAGTCTAGCATGAATGAAATTGTATCATTCAAATAGCATCAATTTAGCGGTGTATGCATGCGGCGAACTCAGGTTGGAGCGGCCGTCTTTGTGGTCAATCAGGAGACTTGGTGTGCTCAAACCTACCAAACGTTCTGCGGGTGCGTCGACCACCGGTGCTGTCCACAGTCGCTACAGCACAGTTGTACGTGGTGTTCTGCGCTCTTGCTGGCCCTTGCTTCTATGCATTGGGGGCTTGAGCGCCTGCGATGACGGCGACGACTTTAGCGGCGCTATCGCCGGCAACGTCCTGACGCACGTGAGCAGCGGCCCGGTTCTCCTGACCTGTGATGATTCACTAAAGACCGCTTTCAAGCCGAACGCGAACACCACTGTCATCGCGGTCAAGGAGTTCAAGCGTGGCGATCCGCTTGTACTGTCCGGAGCTCCGACGGCGAACACGCCGACGGCTGCTAGCGATGTCTGCATGGTGAAGCTCAATGTCGGCCCAGGCAACGTTGGCCCTGCCGATGCTCCATCCACGTCGCCAGGGATCGGAATTGAGGTTTGGCTGCCGAGCCGGGCCAGCTGGAACCGCCGGATACACAACCTGGGCGGAGGTGGCTGGCAGGGAGGCGCGTCCGGGTCGCCGACGGAGATCGACGGGGGTGGGGCGTCCGTCGCAGGCGTGGAAGGCGCAGTTTCATCCACTACCGACCTGGGACATTCCGGGGGCATGCTGGGCAGCGGTGTCTTTGCCATGAACCCCAACGGCTCATTGAACGAGAAACTGCTGCATGATTTCGTACTCCGCGGCGGTCATGAACAAGCGGTGAAGACGAGGGCCTTGGCAATCGCCTATTATGGCAAGGCGCCGAAACACACGTATTTTGAAGGATCCTCCGGCGGCGGGCGCCACGGACTGGGCATGGCGCAGAACTTCCCCAAGGATTACGACGGAATTATCGCCGGCGCACCGGCGATCAACTGGACCCGCTTCCTCACGAACATGGTATACCCGTGGATCGTGATACAGAACGATCTCGGCGGCCATCCACTAACGATTGAGCAACTCGATCTCGTTTCGAAAGCGGCGATTAGTGCTTGTGACGTCGTCGGTATGCAACATCTTGGGTACGTCATCGATCCTCCTTCCTGCAAATACGACCCGGTAAAGGATCCGGCCGTGCTGTGTCCTTCCAGCGGTGGAGCCAACCAAACGCCTGATTGCGTGACGACGGTTCAAGCCACAGCCTTCGACAAATTCTGGTACGGCATGACGATCGATGGAAGCCTTGTTTCACCGGACATAGACAACGGCTGGGGCAATGTCACTACAAATGCCCTCCCGACCGGAACCCATCGATGGTGGGGTTACACCCGTGGTACTTCCCTGGATGCCAAATTCCTGGCTGCGTTTGGGGCCAACGGCGTGGCCAGTCCGAACGGGACCTACTTCATCGGACCTGAAATGATTGCCCTAGAGCTATTGAATCCGGGCTATGCGGACCCGTCTTTCGTCAACCAATCGGGCAACGGCCAATCCCTCTGGAAGACGCTCAGCTATACACAGCTCGCGCATGCCTACGATCAGGGGCAGGCACTCCAGCCTCAATTCTTCGGGATCGACACCAACAACCCGGATCTGTCTGCCTTCATAAGGCGTGGCGGAAAGATGCTGACGCGCCAGGGCCTGAACGACGAACTGGTTCCGCCTCAGGGCGCCCTGAACTACTATAGCCGCGTCGCGGCGAAGATGGGCAGCATTGAAGCCGTACGGAAATTCTACAGGCTGTTCCTCATTCCGGGCATGGGGCACGGCAACTGGAATGGTACTTCGAATCCTTCCACCGATATCCCCATGCTCGCGTCCGGTCAATTGTACGGTCTACTGACAAACTGGGTGGAGAATGGAGTCGCCCCCGATCAGGCCGTGCTGGCAAGCAAGGTGACACCGGGCAAAAACCGATTGATCTGTGCGTATCCAACCAAGCCCACCTATATGAGCGGCGATCCCTATGTCGCCAACAGTTGGTCTTGCTCTTGAGAGGACAGACACGCAGGTTCTCGACAGCCGTTTTCCGACACCAACCGCTGCCCTATCAGCGATAGTGACAAAATCTGAGCACTATCGCCTTTTGGGTTCCGGGGCTTGGGACGCACAGCTATAGTGGGCTCTGGTGACTGCGGCGCAACGGGTGGCGGATTTGGGCCGGGAAAGAAAGCTTGCACCCGAAGCAGCCCTTCATGATGACCGAGCGCGTATGAAATCACTAGAAGAACGGTCAGGCCGGGAATGGCAAGCAAGACGGCCGATGCTGCGTCGAAACCCAGCCAAAGCTCTATAGACGTATTTTGTCCTCCAAATTGTTTGGATCGAGCAATCCATACAGAAAACTGCACGACAATGGTGACTGCTACAAATTTACTGGAAACATACGACATGTTTTGCGACAAACATCTGTCGCATATTTCCAGACAAATACTTTAGAGCACAAATAATCTCTCGCGCTCTACGGCCGATCAAAAATAATTAACTATTTTTGTTTAGTTTAATTATTGGTTTTCTACATACAAACTTGGGGAATGGAAACTTCGTGAGGTTGGAGAATAGAAGTGAGCCGCCAGCACACCCGGCCACGGGTGGATGCCTGTGATAGGGCAAGTCGCCTCCGCTCCCATGAAAATTCCCCTCACGCAAATGCTGCGTCGTTCTCGGCATGAAGTCACTGAGCACATGGTTGTCATGAGCTGCGAACCTTTTGGGCCTTGGGAAGAGGATAGAGCAATGAAACTGCCATTCAAGAAACCGATGGTCGGCACCAATTCCAATGCTGTGCTGGCCGCTATGAACAAGTCGCAGGCTATGATCGAATTCGATCCGACCGGAAAAATCCTCGGCGCGAATGAGAATTTTCTGGCCACGATGGGATACAGGGCGAATGAACTGGCTGGCCAGCACCATCGCATGTTCGTGGACCCTGCCTATGCCAAAAGCGCCGACTATACCGCCTTCTGGCAGAAGCTCGGCCGTGGCGAATTCGACGTGGCCGAATACAAGCGGATCGGCAAGGGTGGACGCGAGGTCTGGATTCAGGCCACCTATAACCCGATCCTCTCCACCTCCGGACGGGTGCTCAAGGTGGTAAAATTCGCCACCGACATAACCGCCGTCAAGATGAAGGCCGCCGAAGATGCCGGCAAGCTGGCCGCAATCTCCCGCGCCCAAGCCATCATAGAATTTACGGTCGAAGGTGAGATTCTCACCGCTAACGAGAATTTCCTTTCGACGCTCGGCTATGAGCTGGCGGAGATCGTCGGACGCCCTCATCGCATGTTTGTCGAGCCGGCCTATGGGCAGAGCGCTGACTACGCGACGTTCTGGCGGCGGCTGCGCGCCGGCGAATTCATTGCCGAAGAGTTCAAACGGATCGGCAAGAGCGGCCGTGAAGTCTGGATTCAGGCGTCCTATAACCCGATCTTCGATCCGGACGGCCGTGTGATGAAGGTGGTCAAGTTCGCGACCGACATAACCGGCCGGGTCCATGCCGTCACCGAGATCGGCTCGGGCCTCGGCAATGTCGCAGCCGGCAACCTGGCGTGCGAGATCGCGGAACCGTTCATTCCCGCGCTCGACAAGCTGCGGCTCGACTTCAACAATTCCGTCGAGACCCTGCGCAGCGCCTTGCAGACGGTCGGAAACAATGCCTCGGCCATCGACGGGGCGGCCGGCGAAGTCAGCACCGCCGCCAACGATCTGGCGAAACGCACCGAACACCAGGCCGCCTCAGTCGAGGAAACTGCCGCTGCTCTCAACCAGATCACGGCGACGGTGCAAAATTCGGCCAAGCGGGCAGAGGAGGCCGGCGCGTTGGTCGCCCGCACCAGGGCTGGCGCGGAAAAGTCGGGCGCGGTTGTTCAGCGGGCCGTTGCCACCATGGGCGAGATCGAGCGATCATCCCGCGAAATCGGCTCCATCACCGACACGATGGATGAGATCGCCTTTCAAACGAACCTGCTGGCGCTCAATGCCGGCGTCGAAGCGGCTCGCGCCGGTGAGGCCGGCAAGGGATTCGCTGTGGTCGCCCAAGAGGTGCGTGAACTCGCGCAGCGTTCAGCGAGTGCAGCCAAGCAGATTAAGTCTCTTATCACCAAGTCCGATTCTGAGGTCAACTCCGGCGTGGCGCTCGTGGGCGAGACCGGCGCTGCGCTGCAAACTATCATCGGTGACGTGCAGGAGATCAGTGGACACGTCCTCGCGATTGTGGAGGCCTCACGCGAGCAGTCCACGGCGCTGGCGGAAATCAATACCGCTGTCAGCACGATCGACCAGGGCACGCAACAGAATGCGGCAATGGTCGAGGAAACCTCGGCTGCCAGCGTGAATCTCGCGTCCCAAGCGGAACAGTTGAAGGCCCTGCTTGCAACCTTCCGGCTCGAACCCGACCGGGTAAGCCCCCCTCGGCGTCTGGAATCGTCAGCAGCGTCACACGCAGCCTGATAACATGCCGACCTGAGGCTATTGCAGGCCCTGGCAACCCAGTACACCCTAGGAGCAGCAACTCCTGTTCTAGCTCCTTGCGAATCAACGCCACAAATTCGCGGGCATTCTGCGTCAGGTTCCGCCGGGAATAATAAGCGGATCGCCGAACCGCAAAATCCTTCGGCAAATCGTCGTCAGGGTTGCGGTAGCGGTCGAGCGCACCCTTGGCATTGCTTTCCTTGACAATCGCCGCCAGCTTTTCCTTGCCAACGACCGGAAAGATGATATCGCAAATACGACCGTCCGGATCGTCAATCGATGCTGTGGCAATATCGACAAGCAGCCGTTCCTTGCCATAGACCCGTTCGACATACTTGGCGATATCGCCCACCACCTTTCGTTTCGACCGGGTTCCGATCTTGTGCACCGTCTCCACCAGAAGATCGACCATCGCATCCGTGATCGTCGTTTCCCGCGCCATCAAATACACCCCATAAAGCGCAAGCTGGCGAGCCTCTGTGTGGCGGCGCATCTCTGAAGCCTTCTCGCCGGAAATGCGGCGTATGATGTGCTCGATCCATGCCGGGTTGATGTTTGAGAGAAAATTCCGGGGAAGAGAGAGCTTTCGGATGAACGCCAGCCGCTCGGTGACTTCCAGAATGTTGTCCAGCGTTGCCCGGCCTGCATCGGCTTTCATCGTATTGAAGCCCATCGGTCCTTCCGCGTCAGCCAGGGAGCTTTCCATCGCTGCAACAGGCTCAGGCGGAAGCGCGGCGCTTACCTCATGAAGCCAACAGTCCAGATATTGCTGGCGTTGCGAGCGAACCAACCGTTCCAGTTCCTTGACCGAAGGACCATAGATATTGCGATCCCGGCACCAGAGGAACACCGCCTCAAGCATAGCGCTGACGGGCTGTCCGGACGGGCAAAGTTCGTCGATAATCCAGAAAGACAGCGCTTCCCGGTCCACCCGCTTCATGCGGCGAAATCCGAGATATTGTAAAATCTCGGCGCAATGCCGACGGGCAGTTCTCCCGCCGAAATCATAGCCGGACAGTTCGTCGACTCGCACGCCGATCTGCTCAGCCAAGTATTCGGCCGCGTCTTTCGGAATTTCGGCACCATCCGCGGCGAAAAAGCCGCGCGCGCTGAAAAACTTCAACTGCGCGGCCAGACCGGGCCTTGTTGCCGTCGGCTTGGAATTGATGAAATCAATATCGGTAAAGCTCAGGCTCCATTGGCCGACAAAATCCGAACTCGAAATACCGGTACTCATCACTACGCTCCTCAAATTGCAGCACAATGTCACGAGCAGGCGTTAGGAGAGGTCTACTCAATGCTGAAGGAAATAATTATTTTCCTGACCTAGTGTCAGTACTAGAGCAACTTAAGAGCGCTCAGCCACGGTTACCTCAGCTTAAGAAAACCGTGAGAGTTCCCCGAAATGACAATCAGGTATTCTTTTTCCATACGAGCGGCATCCACGAGATCTACCTGCCGATGACTGACACAATGAAGATAGTTGTGAAAGCGATGAGATCAAAAGCGGACGAGATATTGTCGAAGGGAAATATTCGTTATCAGGGAACCGACCCTGACGAGCTTTCCGAACTGATGACCAGATCCATTTCCCCGGTCAGGGTCGAAGCCTTGAACAAGGGAGGCGTTTCATTCGAGTTCGAATTCGCCTCCTTAGGCCCGATCGGCTTCAGTAGCGCTAGTTATCAGGGCGATAGTCTTTGGAGGCTGCAACCTGGGAACAGAAGTGAAACTTTGCTAATTGTCCTGCCGTCGATCGGGAATTCATCCCTGACAATCGGCCAGCGGGAGGTACATGCAATGCCCGGATCGGCAACGATTGCGAATGGGCACCGTATCGAGAGCGCACGAACCTACGGCCTAGGGCGGCATACCACGATGACTATCGAAGAAACCAGGCTGCTCGGACGGCTGTCTAGCATGTTGGAGAGGCCGGTTCGTGGCGGCCTCGACATCCACCCCAACGTTGATCTTACGACAGGGCCGGGACAGATGCTGAAGCATCTTGTCGAGGCAGCCTCCAGCGGAGTGGTCGGAGCCGCCCCCCTGCGGCAATCGCCTTTGGCGCTCGCCAATCTCTGCGAAACGTTGAGTTGCCTCATCCTTGAAACCATTCCCCATCGGTTTTCTGAGGACTTGTTGCGACCAACTGCGCAACCTGCACCGCGGCATGTCAAACGGGCGATCGACTTCATGCACGCTCACGTTGCCGAGCCTATGTCGCTTGCAGATATCGCTGCGGCCGCCAATGTAAGCGAACGTTGCCTGCAACAAGGTTTTAGGCAGTTTAAGACGACGACTCCGATGGCATACCTTCAACACCTTCGGCTGCAGGGTGCACATCTGGACTTCCTGAACCACGACCACCGGATGACGATTGCCGGCGTTGCGCTAAAATGGGGCTTTGTTCATCTTGGTCGATTCTCCGCCCTCTATCGTGCGGTATATAAAGAGAAGCCTTCCGAGACGGTAAGGCGCTGTCCCGCGAGGACAGACCTTTAAGCTATAGGGCATAGTTCAGCGTGTCGAATCCGTTGCAAACGTCATTCGCATAAGCGGACTTTTGCAACGGGAAAATCGTAACTATTTCAACAAATGGATGAAGCGTTCTAAAAGTTAGAATATATGCGACACATCGACAGCGGGCTGACGGTTACGCTCGGAACCGCTGGCGATATTCCCCGGGCGACAGACCAACAATCCGGAGGAATATTTTGCGAAACGCGCCGGGATCGGAGTAGCCGACCTCCCAGGCGATGCGTTCGACCGGTAGCTGACCGAACTGCAATAGCTCTTGTGCCTTGGCGACCCGCAGGCGTTGAGCGTAGCCAGTGGCTTTCTGGAAGCGGCGCAGGAAAGTGCGCCCTTCCAGCCGGTAACCGCAATGGCTCGGTGGTCGATGCTACCCTTCTCGATCACGTGAAGCCTGGCATGCGCACCTTCGAAGAGGAATCGTTCGGACCTGTGAAGCCCATCGTCCGCGTCAAAGATGAGGCTGAAGCGATCCGCATCGCCAACGAAACCGAGTACGGCCTATCATCGTCGATCTACAGCCGTGACGCTCAGCGCGCGATGGCTGTCGCCGCTCAGAATCCAGACGGGCATTTGCCACATCAACGGCCCAACCGTCCACGACGAAGCCCAGATGCCATTCGGCGGGGTAAAGAACTCGGGTTATGGTCGATTTGGCGGCAAGGCGGCGATCAACGAGTTCACCGATCTCCGCTGGATCACCATAGAAGATCCGCACCAGCACTACCCCTTCCAATTTATGCCACCGGCAAAAACAACGCGCGCATTTCTGGCCTTCTCGTGGAGAGGAGAATTGGGATGAACGACTAGACTCTATTTTGCCAATCAACGTTGGCTGCACAAGCGGAATGCTAAGCTGACGGGAACCGAATCATGTCAGCAGCGCGCTGGCCAATCATCATCGATGGCGCATTGGTGTTGCCACCTATGAGCCTCGGCATAATTGATGCGTCCGCTACGCGAAGACTGCGGATGCCGCGAACCCTCAACGTCGCCGCATCCACCACCGCCATGGCATCATTGCCCATCTTGCAGGTTCCAACGGGATGGTAGACCGTCAGTGCCTCTTCACGCAGATAGGCGAGGACTTCCTCGTCGGTCTGAACGTCTTTTCCTGGAAGCATTTCATCACCGCGAAGTTCGTCGAATTCGGGCGATGCAAAGATGCGGCGTGCGATCCTGATGCCTTCCACCAGCGTTTTGGCGTCGTCTTCATGATCGAAGAAATTGTGATCGATCGCGACATTTCTATGCGTTCCGTCGTTCACCAACGTAATTTGGCCAATGCTTTTTGGTCGCAGGACACAGGTGTGAATAGCATAGCCATGGCCGTATTCAACCAAACGACCCCGATGGCTGCGATAACCCGGTACGAAATGAAACTGGATGTCTGGTTCCGCGCCGGCATACTTTGTGCGGGCAAAGCCACCAGCTTCGACGTAGTTTGTTGTCAGCATACCCCTACGTCCGACAAAATATCGATAGGGGGCGGACAGGATGGCGGGAAGGTTGGATAGCGAAATACCAAGTGTTTTTGTACTGCGCGAACGAACTGTGATCATGCCGTCGACATGATCCTGCAAGTTTTTGCCGACGCCTGGCAGGTCGACAACGGGTTGAATGCCAAGCGCCAGCAATTCGTTCGCCGGGCCGATGCCGGATGCCAGCAGGATGCGGGGCGAACTCACTGCGCCCGCGCAGAGGATTACCTCGCGCGCTGCCATCAGTTGCCTGGCGCCACCTTCGTGCCAGACTTGGACGCCCTCGACTCGCCCGTTTTCGACGATAATTTTCGAAACCTCACATTTGGTGAGAATGGTCAGGTTTTTTCGCGCCAGCACTGGCCGGACGAAAGCGCTGTAACTGCTAAACCGCTGACCTCGATCTTGCGTGACATTGTAGATGCCGACTCCATATTGACTTTCCGCGTTGAAATCGGTGTTCCAAGGCAGGCCCGCTTCCTGGCCAGCGCGAACGAACATATGCGACACAATATTGGGATCGCGCGGATTGTCTACCAAGAGCTCTCCATCCGTCCCGTGGTAGTTTGGGTCTTGCGCGAGGAGATTGCGCTCCAGCTTAATGAACACCGGCAAGACATCTCGATAAGACCATCCGTCGCAGCCAAGCCCAGCCCATTCGTCATAATCGGCGGCGGCGCCTCGGATGTAGAGCATCGAGTTTATCCCGGATGAGCCACCAAGCATCTTTCCACGGTTCACGGGAAGGACGCGGTTGTTGAGTTTTGGTTGCGGTACGCCCTTGTAGCAATAGTCGAATTTGGCGCTACCGTATAAGGAGAGAATACCGGCCGGAATACTAACCCTCGGGCTTCGATCGCTTCCCCCGCCCTCAACGAGGCAAACCTTCACCGAGGGATCTTCACTTAGGCGATTGGCAACCACGCAACCTGCTGAACCAGCCCCGATGACGATATAGTCGAAAAATGTAGCCGACACGAGCGGTCCCTTCAGGTCAGTTTATGGTTGGTCATCTCTGACGCCACACTTGCCGCAAGTGTAATGTCATTGTTGATGAGAGCATCGACACGCAAGCGCATTGTGCATTGTCATGATTGCTTTGCCGGCTACGCCTTGCAGGAATATCTACCGTGGTCTCAAAGGTCGTCCGCGAGGCGAGCCCAGTCGCAACGCCGCGATCCCGCGATGGGTCCGCGGCGTCTGCACCCAGGTCTTATTGGAGGAGCTGCGTCCAGACCTTGGTGATCAGTTCCTGCGCGGCGGGCGAGCAAGCCTTCGAGAGCTTTACAGGAACGGTCGGGAACAATTCCGGTGCGTTTTCCTTGCTGTAGAGCGCAGTCTTCTCGTCAATCTTCAGCGGCGACGAGTGGGCATAGTAGTTGTACTCGACTGTGGCATTGTCGGTCCTCGTCATGAAGTCGATGAATTTCTTGGCACCTTCGATGTTTCCTGCACCTTTCGGGACGACGTAGGAGTCAACCCAGCCAACAAGCCCTTCCTTCGGCATGGCATATTCGACATTGGCTTTGTCATTGCGACGAAGGCGAAGCGAATTGCCGTCCCACCAGAAATGCGCGCCAACTTCCCCACCGCCGATGCGGTTTTCGATATTGTCGCTGGAGTAGGCGGCGACAAACTGCTTCTGGTTGCTCAAGAGGTCGAATACCCTCTTCATCTGGGCCGGATCTTCGCTACAATACTCGATGCCGAGGTAGTTTTCCGCCGCGCCGATCACTTCATCAGGCTGCGCAAGGCTGGCGATTTTGCCCTGCAGCTCGGCTGGCGGCTCAAAATAGATCTTCCAGCTATCTACCGGGCCTTTGTAGACGTCGCGATTGACGGTAAAACCTGCATTTCCATAGGCTAGCGGGATGGAGTAGGCACCCGTCGGATCCCACCACTGCTTTTGCCAGTTGGGCAGCACCTGCTGATAGGCCGCCATGCTTGTGGCTTGAATATCCTCAAGCAGGCCGGAATCGACCATGATTTTCACGAAGTGCTGCGAAGGTGTGACAACGTCATACCCGGAGGAGCCGGCCTGCAGCTTGGTGAGAACATCCTCGTTTGACGAAAACGCATCGACGGTCACATCAATCCCGGTTTCCGCCTCGAATTTCTCGACGAGTTCGGGCGCGATGGAATCGGCCCAAGCGTAGATCGCGAGTTTTCCTTCCGCATGGGCAGCGACGGTAAGGGAGAAAAATGCAACGCCAGTCATGAGATAGCGAATTGGGGACGTCTTGATCAGCATATCGTTCTCCTTGTGTTTTTATACTGTAAGAAAGCGCGAGATTTTACGCGCCAGCATGGGTTCAATCCTCTGGAATTCATGGCATTTCCAGGCTGGAGGATAGCTCGGGCGTGGGGGAGTTAAATGTGTATTGTTCGACGCCAAGCTTCGGAAAATCCTTGCCTGCGCCATCGCATCCAATGGGCTCGTCTAAGTCAGATCTAGACCCGCCCGCACTAGCCTTTGCGTTGGAGTAGAAATGCGAGCGTGGCAAGAACCACCGAGGCGATCATGATTAGCGTTGATATTGCGTTCAGCTGAGGTGAGACACCCTGTTTGATCAGCGAGAAGATGTAGACGGGCAATGTCGTGCCGCCGCCGGAATTCAACATGTTGCTGGTAATAAAATCGTCCATGGAAATGACGAAGGCCAACATGCTGCCGGCGAACACGCCGGGTAAGATCAACGGAAGCGTGACACGGCGGAACGCGCCCCAGGCGGTGGCGTAGAGGTCTCGTGCGGCTTCCTCCAGGTCGAGATCCATTCCCTGCAATCGCGCACGAATTGGCAGGAAGGCAAAGGGGATGCAGAAGGTCGAATGGGCGATCATCAATTTGATCATCCCATTAACGAGTCCGATCTCCGAAAACAGGATCAGCACGGCAACGGCGACTACAATTTCCGGGAGGAGAAGAGGAAGATTGACGATCGCTTCCGATGTTCGGCGATAGCGCACATTCTTGCCCCGAACCAAAACCATGGCCGCCAGTAGGGCAATTGCGGTGGAGACCACAGTCGCAACTGCGGCGACAAGCAGGGAGATTTTCACCGCGCTGACGAGATTGGGATTGGAGAGGGCTTCCTGGTACCAGTGAAGGGAAAACCCGCCCCAATTGGAAACGATGCGGTTCACGTTGAATGAATAGAATACGACGACCGCGATCGGCAAATAAAGATACGCGAAAAAGGCAATGCTGAAGAGGCCGAGCCCCGGGTAACGTCTGACGTCGGTTTTGCTTGTCATCGAGAGTGTTCCAATGCTTCGATCCGCGCAGAGCGCACACCCTGCAGAATGAGAAAGATCATCACGGCGGCCATCAGCACGATCGCGATGGCTGCGCCCAGCGGCCAGTTGCGGGCGCCGCCGAATTGCATCTGGATAAGATTGCCCATCATCATCGACTTTCCGCCCCCAAGCAGCGTAGGTTCGAGTACCGCGCCCAAAGTCGGGACGAAGACCAGGATTGCACCCGCGAGCATCCCCGGTGCGGAAAGCGGAAGGATGATCCGCCGTAGCGTGATCCAGCGGCTACCGTAGAGGTCGTGCGACGCCTCCAGCAGGGTGTGGTCGAGCTTCTCGATCGAGGCAAAGACAGGAAGGATCATCAGCGGGATATAGCTATAGACGAGACCTGTCAGCATAGCCGTGTCTCCGAACAGCAGGCTATCCATGTGGTCAACCAGATGTAGCGACCGCAGCACTTTCTCGAGGACGCCGTCATTTCCAAGAATGATAATCCAGGCGTAGACTCGAACGATCATCGAGACCCAGAAGGGTAGCGTCACCAAATAGACGAGCGCGACTTTGACCGACGATCTCTGCAGGGCGATGAAATAGGCAACGGGGAAACTCAGCAGGAGACAGATGATCGTTGTTACCGATGACAGCAGCAAGGTTCTGCCAACGACGATCAAGTATTGGGGATTGAACTCCATCTCGCCAGTCCAGCCCACGTTGAAGAGAAGCTGCTTGTAGGATGCAACACTGAAGATATAATCGAAGCCGCCGTAAGGGCCACGGGTCGAAAACGACACGATCACGACGATGCCAATCGGTATGATCAGCGTCAGCAGCATGACGGCATAGGCTGGCATTAGGCCTAATAGGTTCCAGCCGGGTCTTGTGAAGCGCCTGATCATGAGCCGAGGATCCGCGCAGATTCGGCGGAGAAGCCAAGTTTCACCAGCTCGCCGATTTTGAGCATATGGCTGCGGCTCGTGTTGTTTCGCTTGGAAATGCGTAACTCCACGCCACCCGTTTTCACCACGTAGTGGGTATAGCCACCCAGATAGTTCGCACCGATCACCGTGCCTTCAAACACAAGGGGATTGCCCTGTTCCGGCAGGCTGATCTTCTCAGGCCGGATCGACAAAGTTGCCTTTCCGCCGGTGACAGCATTTTTGTGCAGAGCTCTTAGTGTAATGCCAAGCGGAACCGATACGGTAGCAAAGTCGCCATCGATTGCAACCACGTCCGCAGGCAGGAAGTTCGTCTCCCCGATGAAATCAGCGACAAAGCGGTTGGTCGGCTCTTCATAGATATCGGCTGGCGTTCCGAGCTGTTGAATCTCGCCGTTGCCGAGAACGCAAATGCGATCCGACATATCAAGCGCCTCCTCTTGATCGTGGGTGACGAAGACGAAGGTAATGCCGGTTTCGCGCTGGAGGCTGCGCAACTCGTTGCGCATTGCCTGACGCAACTTGAGATCAAGTGCAGATAGCGGCTCGTCCAAAAGCAGCACTTGCGGTTCGGGAGCAAGGGCGCGGGCGAGGGCGATTCGCTGGCGTTGACCGCCGGACAACTGTTGCGGCTTTCGATTTGCAAATTTTTCCATGTGAACGAGGCGAAGCATGTCGCCAACGCGGGCATCGCGGCGGTCTTTCGACCAACCGAGATTCTCGAGCCCGAAACCAACATTCTGCTCAAGGGTCATGTGCGGAAACAGCGCGTAGCTTTGAAACACCGTATTGACCCGTCGCTTGTGAGGCGGCAAGCCTTGGATGTTGGCGCCATGCAGAGAGATTTGCCCAGTGGTTGGCTGCTCAAACCCGGCGATCATGCGCAGCAGGGTGGTCTTGCCACATCCGCTCGGACCAAGCAGCGTGAAGAACTCGTTGCGGTAAATATCGAAGGAAACCGGCTTCAATGCCTGATAGGCGCCGTAGGCCTTCGATACAGTATTAATTTCGACGGCCTTTAGATGAGGTAGATGACCGCTGGTGTCATTCATGGCGGAGGGCTCCCTTGGCAATTTCATTTTGGTATTGAGTGGCAAGAGTTCCTTGAACGCACTCATTCCCGGCTGTTCCGTCGTGGTGTTGGTCACCATTCCCATTGTCTCTGCAGGCCGCTCGGAGGTTGCCAGCGATCCGCAAGCTGTACTCCTAGTCTAGGCGTACGACCGGGACGGGGAAATTCGGAAATTGCGACGCCTTGCTTCAGAGTTTACGTGGTATCGCCTGAACATCGATTGCTCGACGTTCCCCGACACTGCCTATGTTTCAGCATGTGCCGGCTCACTCGATGAGGGGCGACGAAGAGTGTGGGGCGCACGACAATCGGATACTCGGGCCTCGAGGTCGAGCCTGCCGCCTGAAAGCTGATGGCACCCATCCGTCTCGATGAGCAAGGGAGCTAGTTGTGCATTTTCCTGGCATCTGTAGGGGGAGCCGCACCGCGGCGGAAGCTTTTCAACGTGACTACGAGCTGACGCTGAGGTGATATGTGTCGGCGTCCGTTCGGCATCACGGCAGTTGGTAAACCGAGCGCCGGAGCGTGAACCGGCGTCCATGCAGGGTTACAACCAATCGCTTTTGTCCCGACCTCAATGATTGCCGGACATTGCGCCTGCGTTCACATCGTAGGCGATTTCGCCCGGTATGAGGGGCAGGCTAATTACTGCCACAGGAAATATTAATTTCCGTGCCCCGGTCCCTCCAATAAACCACAACAACAGGTTTTGTCGCATCCGTAGAAGCTTTTCGGATAGCCAGAAAAGGACGCAGAAATGACGGTTGAAAAAGTAGACACACTCGTTGTTGGTGCTGGCCAAGCCGGGGTGGCTCTCAGCGAACATCTGAGCAAGAGCGGTGTGCCTCATCTTGTCGTTGAGCGGCATCGCATTGCCGAACGCTGGCGTTCCGAAAGGTGGGATTCTCTGGTGGCCAATGGTCCGGCTTGGCATGATCGATTTCCGGGTATGGAGTTCTCTGATGCCGATCCGGATGCTTTTGTCCCCAAAGAAAAAGTGGCGGACTATTTTGTCGCCTATGCAGAAAAGTTCGCGGCTCCAATCCGCTGCGGAGTGGAGGTGAAGGAGGTTCGCAAGATACCCGGCCGCCCCGGTTTCCGTGTCGAAACCTCGGATGGCGTGATCGAGGCCAACAATGTCGTCGCCGCCACTGGACCTTTCCAGCGACCCATCATTCCCCGGGTTGTTCCCGATGATGCAGAGGTTCTGCAGATCCATTCCAACACCTACCGCAATTCCGACCAACTCCCGGATGGCGCAGTGCTCGTGGTTGGCGCAGGATCGTCGGGGGTGCAGATCGCGGACGAGCTGCTGCGTTCGGGGAAGCGCGTCTACCTCTCGGTCGGGCCGCACGATCGTCCTCCGCGTGCCTATCGCGGACGTGATTTCTGCTGGTGGTTGGGGGTTCTCGGCAAATGGGATGCCGAAACCCCTGGGCCGGGCACGGAGCATGTCACGATCGCGGTTAGCGGCGCCCGTGGTGGCGAAACGGTCGACTTTCGGCGTCTCGCGGCGCAGGGGATGACGCTTGTTGGCCTGACGCAGGCCTACGAGAACGGTACGATAACCTTTGCGCAGGATCTCGCCGACAATATTGCCCGTGGCGATGCGAACTACCTGTCGCTTTTGGATGAGGCGGACGCTTATGTAGCACGCAATGGCCTCGATCTTCCGGAAGAAAATGCCGCCCGTGAGATCGGGCCGGATCCGGAGTGCGTAAGCAATCCAACTCTCAAACTGAATCTGGCGGAGGCTGGAATCACGTCGATCATCTGGGCGACAGGCTATGCCGTCGACTACAGCTGGTTGAAGGTGGATGCTTTCGACGAAAAGGGCAGGCCGAAGCATCAGCGCGGTGTTTCGGTTGAGCCCGGTATCTATTTCCTGGGACTGCCATGGCAGTCCAGAAGGGGGTCTAGCTTCATCTGGGGCGTCTGGCACGACGCCAAGCATTTGGCTGACCGAATTTCCACGCAACGCAAGTATCTTGCGTACCATGCTTCCGCGAAACGCGAGCCTGCAACCGCATAGATAGAAATATCAGCCAACCACCCCCAAGGCCGACCAAAACAGAGAACAGGACACAGTTGATGGAACATCGCAGACACCGCACTTTCAATACCAAGATCACCTATCCCGAGCAGAATCTGGACAATGATCTTTGCCAGGCTGTCGTGGCGCGGGGCACGACGATCTTCCTGCGCGGCCAATGCCCGCAGGAACTCGATACCGCGAAGAACATCGACAGCCACGATCCGGTCGAGCAGACCCATAAAGTGATGCAGAACATTCGCCAGTTGATCGAAGAATGCGGCGGCAAGATGGAGCATCTGGTGAAGGTCGTGGTCTACATAACCGATGTTCGTCATCGCGAGGCCGTGTATCGCACCATGGGCGAATACATCAAGGGCGTCTATCCCGTATCGACCGGCCTCGTCGTTCAGGCGCTCGCCCGACCGGAGTGGCTTGTCGAAATCGACGGTACTGCCGTCATTCCAGACTAAGAGGCGATTGCCATGACCTTTTCAATTGTTGCCCGCTGCAATCAGACCGGCATGTTCGGAGTAGCCGTTTCCTCTTCGTCGCCGGCCGTTGCGGCGCGGTGCGCCTATGCGCAGGCCGGCGCTGGGGCCGTGGCTAGTCAAAACATCACCGATCCGATGTTGGGCACGCAAGGTCTCCTGTGTCTTCAAAGAGGCGATTCCGCATCTGAGGCCATGGCTTTCCTCAAATCTAGCAACGCCCACCTCGATTATCGCCAGGTTTTGATCGTCGATCGTGAGGGGGCGACGGCCGTTCACTCCGGTCCGAACGCGCTAGGCATTTGGGGACATGCGACGGGTGAGAACGTCGCATGCGGCGGGAACTTGCTGGCAAACTCCGATATACCCTCCGCGATGGTCAATGCATTTTTGGCCTCGAAGGGGCATCTGGGCGACCGGCTTATTGCAACGATGCGGGCAGCGATTGCGGCAGGGGGTGAAGCGGGTCCGGTTCATTCGGCCGGTATGAAGCTTGTACGCGACGTGGCATGGCCCGTGGCTGATTTGCGTTGCGACTGGACGGAGAATTGTCCTGTCGAAGAACTGGCGCAGCTTTGGGAAATATACAAACCGCAGTTGGATGCCTATGTCCAACGCGCCACCAACCCTTCGGCCGCACCGAGCTACGGCGTACCGGGAGACGAATAATAGACCTCTTATTGAAGGAGTGGTTCACTGTGCTGAGTCATCAAGACTGGATTAAACGAGCAGCGGCGATACGGTTTCGGGACAAGGCGTTCATAGACGGCAAGTTCGTGTCGGCCCGCTCGGGCAGAGTCTTCAACAGCGTTAACCCGGCGACGGGCTACACGTTGGCGGAAGTCGCTTCGTGTGGCCAGGACGATATTGACATCGCCGTGGCGGCCGCTCGTCGAGTGTTCGAGGCGGGGGTCTGGTCCCGGAAAAGTCCGGCTCAACGCAAGGAAGTGCTGCTGCGGCTTGCCGGCTTGTTGCGGGAAAATCAGGAGGAGCTCGCGCTTCTCGAATCGCTCGATATGGGAAAGCTGGTCAGCGACGCCGTGACCATCGATGTCCCAGGCTCGGCCGCAATATTCCAATGGTATGCCGAAGCAATCGACAAGATCTACGACGAAATCGCCCCGGCCGAGGAAGGCAATCTCGCTCTGATCCGGCGTGAACCGCTGGGGGTTATCGGCGCTGTCGTTCCCTGGAACTTCCCCCTCGACATGGCAACTTGGAAATGCGCCCCGGCTTTGGCTGCGGGAAACTCGGTCGTGCTGAAGCCGGCTGAACAATCGCCGCTCTCGGCTTTGCGACTGGCGGAACTCGCGCTGGAAGCGGGCGTGCCCGCGGGGGTTCTGAACGTCGTACCGGGTCTCGGTGAGACGGCTGGCCAGGCGCTCGGACGTCATCCGGATGTCGACAGTCTCGTGTTCACGGGATCCACCGCGATTGGTAAATTGTTCCTGCAGTATGCCGGCCAATCCAACATGAAGCAGGTTTGGCTGGAAACCGGCGGAAAGAGCCCGAACCTAGTCTTCGACGATTGCGCTGACCTCGATGCAGCAGCCGACATGGCAGCGTTCGGAATATTCTACAATCAAGGCGAACTCTGCTCAGCGAATTCGCGCCTTCTCGTACACCGCCGGATCAAGGACAAGCTGGTCGAAAAGTTAGTTGCGCGGGCCGCGGCAATGCAGCCTGGCGATCCGCTCGACCCCGCGTCGAAAATGGGCGCGCTGGTCGACGCACACCACGCTACGAATGTCATGCGCTTCGTCGAAGCGGCAAAGAAAACCGCAAGGCTTGTGGCGGGTGGCGAACAGGTAACGGTCAACGGGCTCGGCAGTTTTGTGACTCCGACCATCTTCGACAACGTTCGGCATGACGATATGATCGCTCGCGAAGAAGTCTTCGGCCCGGTTCTCGCGGTGATCCCCTTTGATGATGAGGACGAGGCTGTTCGTATGGCCAATGACAGTCCATACGGTCTGGCGGCGTCGTTGTGGACCAACGATTTGTCTCGTGCTCACCGTGTCTCCGCTCGGCTGAAGGCCGGGACCGTTTCCGTCAATACGGTCGACGCCCTCAGTCCGATGACGCCTTTCGGTGGCATCAAGCAGTCTGGTTTTGGCAGGGATCTATCGCTTCATTCGTTCGATAAATACACGGCATTGAAAACGGTATGGATTAAATATTAGACTGCTCGGGACTTGCGCCCTTAACCTGAAACGAAGCACAGTCCCGCCATGCCCTTACGCTTTACATTTCGCCAGCTCGAATATTTCGTCGCCGTCGGCGAGGCCGGCAGCATTGCGAAGGCGTCCGAGCAGGTGAATGTGTCGCCGCCGTCGATTTCCGCCTCCATTGCGCAGCTGGAGGCGGAATTCGGCATAGAACTCTTTGTGCGCAAACATTCGCATGGCCTGTCGCTGACCGCTGGAGGACGGGTATTTCTCAAAGAGGCTCGGCGGCTGCTCAGCGCCGCGGATGCTATGCATGATGTGGCCGGAGACATCGCCGACAAGATACGCGGACCTCTTTCGGTTGGTTGCCTCCTAACCTTCGCCCAACTGGTGCTACCGGCCCTGCGACGCAGCTTCGAAAAACAGCATGGCGAGGTGCGATTTCGACAGTTTGAGCGAAATCAGGGGCAGCTTGTGGAAATGCTCTTGCGCGGTGAAATCGACGTCGCCCTGACGTACGACCTCGACGTGTCCCAAGATATCACCTTCGAGCCCCTCATGCCGCTGCCTCCCTATGTAATGCTGCCAGAGGGGCATCCTTTAGGCGCACGTGATGTCGTGATGCCGGAAGAACTTGCAGATGAACCCATGATCCTTCTCGATCTCCCCTTGAGTCGGGAGTATTTTCTCTCGGCCTTCCGTGAGAAAGGCCTCCGCCCGAATGTCGCGGAGAGAACCAGCGATATTGCGATGATGCGGTCAATGGTTGCTAACGGCTTCGGCTACGGTATTGCCAACATGCGGCCGCTCAACACACTTTCACCAGATGGAAAGCCTCTTATCTTCGTGCCGATGGGAGGCAATTTGCGCCCCTTGATCATGGGAGTTGCGCTGCCCCAAGCCGAACACAGGACACAGGCGGTCGACGCTTTCATCAAACATTGCCGGGACTTCCTCAGCGAACAGGGCGTCATACGAAAATAGGGCGGTCAATCCACGGTGCGCCATCACAAAGATGTCAGACCCGACTCATTGCTGAGTCGGTCAAGCAGTGCGTCAAGCATTCGATCGCAACGCCGCAACTGGTCTATCGAAACGAACTCGTCAGGTTTGTGGCCCTGCGCCATGAAACCCGGACCGCAGATCACGACCGGGATGGCGAGCCGCTGATTGAACAGACCACCTTCAGTTCCGAAGGCAACCCTGATCGTACTGTTTGCGCCCGTCAGCGACTTGACGAACGTGACGGCATTCGACGTGCTCGGCACATCTAACCCTGGATATGCGTTGGTGACGTCGACTTCGATCGCCGCTTCCGGTGCGACCTCACGAGCGTTGTCTGCAATTTTCCCCGCTGCAACGCGCAGGCGGTCGATGATTGCATGCGGATCGTCGGCGGCAACGTTGCGGATTTCGAAGTCGAGCGTACAGAGATTCGGCACGATATTGAGAGCAACGCCGCCGTTCATTTTTCCGACGTGCACCGTCGTGTAGGGAATGTCATAGTCGTCGTCGCGGGCACCGTGAACTGCAAGCCTTTCCTGCTCAGCGCGCAGTTCGCCAACGAAATCGCAACCCATGTGAATGGCGTTGACGGCAAGAGGTGCCTGTGCCGAATGGCCTTCGCGGCCGATGCAAGTGCAACGCGCAGCCGTTTTGCCCTTGTGCCCGGTCGCAACCTCCATGCCCGTCGGCTCCCCCACAATGCAGAGATGCGGCCGTACCGGCGACAATTCCAGTATGTCAATCAGGCTGCGCACGCCTATACAACCGATCTCCTCATCATAGGAAAGTGCCAGATGCAGCGGCGCATGCAAGGTCATCTCTGCTGCCCGGAGCGCCGCCGCGAGTGCGCCTGCAATGAAACCCTTCATATCCGCTGCGCCGCGGCCGTAGAGCCGCCCCTCGCGATTTGTCATTTCGAAAGGCGGGACGGTCCATTTCTGTCCATCGACCGGTACGACGTCCGTATGTCCGGACAACATCACGCCGGGTCGATCCGCTGGGCCGATGGTTGCGAAGAGGTTTGCCTTCCGTTTGTCCCGGTCGTGGACAAGCTCGCAGGCGATCCCCCGTTGCGACAAAAGCTCCTGGACGAAATCGATCAGTGTGAGATTCGACTCATGGCTGACGGTAGGAAATGCGATCAGCCGTTCAAGGATTTCGATACTGTCCACGTTCGTGCACCTCGTTTTCGTTGCCCCTATGCCTAGCATGCGGCCCGCCTGAGGCTCAGTCGAATTTCTTTCATCCGTAATTCAGCGAAACCTAAGCCGATGACCTCTTCGGCCGTTGTTAGGCCTGGCCTAAGTCCTGAGAAAGAAAACTATTGTTTCCTGCATGACCCGCAGTCTCCACAGTAGTCTGCAACAACGGGCCTCTGCCCGCATGTCGCATCACTGTTGCGCCGATAGACCGCGACCAAAAAGGGGAGTTAAATTGCGCGACCCACGCTACGATATTTTGTTCGAGCCGATGAAGATCGGTCCGGTAACCGCCAAGAACCGCTTCTATCAGGTGCCGCATTGCAACGGCGGCGGTTATCGCGATCCCTCCGCAGCGGCGCAGATGCGCAAGACCAAGTCCGAGGGCGGCTGGGGTGTCATCTTTACCGAACAGACGGAGATGCACCATACATCCGAAATAACGCCGTTCATCGAATTGCGGTTGTGGGATGATGCGGACGTTCCAATGCTGGCAAAGATGGCTGATGCCATGAAGGAGCACGGCGCGCTGGCCGGAATCCAGCTCGCTTACTCTGGCGTCAATGGCCCCAACCTTTACAGCAAGGAAGTTCCGCGGGGTCCGTCTGCGCTGCCGATCCGTACTTTCACCAATGATCCCGTGCAGGCGCGTGCGATGGACAAGCAGGACATCCGCGACCTGCGTCGTTGGCACCGCAATGCCTACAAGCGCGCCAAGCAAGCCGGCTTCGATCTGGTCTGTCTCTACGGCGCTCATGGCTTCGGCATAATCCAGCACTTTCTGTCCACAGCGACCAACCAGCGTACCGATGAATATGGCGGTTCGCTCGAAAACCGCACACGCCTTATGCGCGAACTCATCGAGGAGGGCCGCGACGCCATCGGCGAGACCTGCGGTCTGACGCTGCGCATTTCGCTCGACGAAGTGGTTGGTGAACTCGGCTTCGCCAATTCCGAAGTTCGCGACATGATCGAGATGCATGGTGACCTGCCGGACCTCTGGGATCTTGCCCACGGTGCCTGGGAAGACTGTTCCGGGCCGTCGCGTTTCAAGGAAGAAGCCGCGCAGGAAGATCTTGTTTCCGGCATCCGCAAGCTGACCTCGAAGCCCGTGGTCGGCGTCGGACGCTTCACTTCACCGGACGTCATGGTGCGGATGGTCAAGTCCGGCACTCTGGACTTCATCGGCTGCGCTCGTCCATCGATCGCCGATCCGTTTCTGCCGAAGAAAGTCGAGGAAGGCCGCATCGAGGATATTCGCGAGTGCATCGGCTGCAACATCTGCATCACCGGCGACATGACCATGTCGATTTCGCGATGCACGCAGAATCCCACTTTCATGGAAGAGTGGCGCAAGGGTTGGCACCCTGAACGGATGCAGCAGAAGGGCGCGTCGGAAAGCGTCTTGATCCTCGGCGCTGGCCCCGCAGGACTGGAGGCTGCCCGAGCGCTCGGCCTGCGCGGCTACAAAGTGGCGCTTGCAGAGGCCGGGACTGAGCTCGGTGGGCGCGTCGCCCGTGAGTGCAGGTTGCCGGGGCTCTCGGCTTGGGGTCGCGTACGCGATTACCGCCAATACCAGCTCAGTCAGATGCCGAATGTCGATATCTATTTCGACAGCCGTCTTTCCGCCGACGATATCATGGATTTCGGCTTCGAGAACATCGCGATCGCCACTGGTTCGACGTGGCGGAACGACGGTGTGGCGCGTGCGCACGTCGTTAGGATGCCGATCAATTCTTCCATGCCCATTTACACACCCGACGATCTCATGGCCGGTACGATGCCGTCCGGTCGCGTCGTACTTTTCGACGATGATCACTACTACATGGGGGGTGTGCTCGCGGAGCTAATGGCTCGACAAGGTGCGCAGGTAACTTTGATCACCCCTTCGGCCTATGTATCCGATTGGACCCGCAATACACTTGAGCAGGGCGCGATCCACAAGCGACTGGCCGGTCTTGGCGTTGATATCGTTCTCAATCGCACCGTTACATCGGTCGAGGCAGGTGGTGTGGCGACGGCTTGTATCTACACCGGCGTCGAGCGTGATTTCCCCGCCGATGCAGTCATTCTCGTTACCTCACGGCTTCAGGATGACACCGTCTGGCGTGAGCTCCAGGCACGTCAGCTGGATTGGGCGGCACAAGGTATTCGATCGATCAAAGTTATCGGCGATGCCGAGGCGCCTGGGCCGATCGCCTGGGCGACTTATGCCGGGCACCGCTACGCACGCGAGCTGGATGAGGCCGATATCGGCGATGCACTGCCGTTCCGCCGTGAAGTCGCCGCGCTGGCGGCAGATTGATTGCAAGGGATGAATGTCATGAAGCCTTATGTTCTCCTGTCTGACCAATCGTCGCTAGACAGTTGGGGCACGCCTGAAGATATCGGTGCCACAACCCTTGAAGGCGACGTCCGTGTATCCGGACGCTTCGATATCGGCACAGCGGAAACGGCGATTTTTGGTGGGCTTTTTTCCGCTACACGTGGAAAATACCGTGTCGTCTATCCGTTCCACGAGCACGCAACGGTTCTCTCCGGTCATATCGAACTGACCGACGAAGTCAGCGGCACAACCGTCGTCTATGGACCGGGGGACAGCTGGATCATTGCCAAGGGGACTGCAATCATCTGGACGATTCGCTCGGAGACGGTGAGCAAAAGCTACATCGCCACGACGACGGATCTGCCCATCGATCCGTCGATAGCCGCAAAACACGCTTAGCCTAAGGACGCTGTGCCGTCTTGTGCTTGACCTGCGTCGGACAGGTAGGACGCCCAGTAGATACGATTCAGTGAGATGTATCATTATGACCGAACTGCAAAGAACAGAGCATGATTTTCTTGGAGATATGGTCCTTCCGGCCGAGACGCTCTATGGAATTCAGACGGCTCGCGCCCTCGCTAATTTTCCGATTACCGACGTGCCCTTGAGCCACTTTCCTGAGCTCGTCGTTGCGCTGGCAATGGTCAAGAAGGCGTGTGCGCTGGCCAATCGCGATTGTGGGGTGCTTCAAGATCGCTTCGTGGATCCCATTCTTGGGGCGTGCGATGAGATCATTGGCGGCCTCCATCACGGCTGGTTTGCCGTTGACATGATCCAAGGTGGGGCAGGGACGTCCACCAACATGAACGCCAACGAGGTTATCGCCAATGCGGCGCTCCAAAACCTCGGCCATCCGGCGGGTGACTACCAGCGGCTGCATCCGAACGATCATGTCAATCGCTCGCAGTCGACAAACGACGTTTATCCGACAGCGATGCGTCTCGCGGTGCTAAGCCAGACAACTGCGTTGATAAAGGCTCAGGCAGAACTGAGCGCTGCTTTTTCCGCGAAGGCAGAACAGTTTGCTGAGATCGGCAAGGTGGGTCGCACACAGTTGCAGGATGCCGTTCCAATGACCCTCGGCATGGAATTTGCCGCCTTCGCTGCCACAGTTGACGAGGACATCGAACGCATCGTGCAGCTGGGTGATCTGCTGACCGAGGTCAATTTGGGCGGAACCGCGATTGGCACGGGGATCAATGCACCCCCCGGCTATGCAGAGGTAGCCGTCCGGCATCTTGCGAACATCAGTGGTCGCAAACTCATCCCGGCAAAGAATCTGATCGAGGCCACCTCGGACGTCGGCGCTTTTGTCACTTTTTCGGGTGTCTTGAAACGCATCGCTGTGAAACTGTCGAAAATCTGCAACGACTTGCGGCTCCTCAGCAGCGGCCCGCGCGCAGGCTTCGGAGAAATCAGACTGCCGGCTGTCCAGCCTGGTTCCTCGATCATGCCAGGAAAGGTCAATCCGGTGATCCCGGAGGTGGTCAATCAGGTAGCCTATCAGGTTATCGGCAATGATCTCACCGTGACCTTCGCCGCCGAAGCGGGTCAGTTGCAGCTGAATGCCATGGAACCGGTGATGTTGTTCAACGTCTTACAGTCGATTCGGATCCTAACGCGGGCGATAACGGTCCTGCGCGAGCGCTGCGTCGAAGGCATAGAAGCGGATAGGGCCCGGTGCGAGGAACTGGTGGATAAAAGCCTTATTCTCTCAACGGCGCTCGCGCCTCATATCGGATATGAGGATGCGGCCCGCGTTGCCAGGCTGGCCGTCACTGATGGCCAAACGATCAGAGAGGTTCTGCTTCGCCTCGGGATCATGTCTGCCGATGATTTCGATGAGGTGAAACGCCGTTCCTGGGCTTTCCCTGCGTAGAACGCGGAAGTTGCCTGCGGAACTGGGAAGGGTTGGAAAGGGATGCCGATGAAAATTCTGGTCACCGTCAAGCGGGTCGTCGACTACAACGTGAAGATCCGGGTGAAGCCGGATGGATCTGGCGTCGAGCTATCGAACGTGAAGATGTCGATGAACCCGTTCGACGAGATCTCGGTTGAAGAGGCGCTGCGTCTGAAGGAGCAAGGCCAGGCCGAGGAAGTGGTGGTCGTTTCGATCGGCCCGGCCAAGGCCGAGGAGACGTTGCGCACAGCGCTTGCCATGGGCGCGGACCGCGCCATCCTCGTGGAAACCGACGATGCGGTCGAACCGCTCGCCGTTGCCAAGATCCTGAAGGGCGTGACCGAAGCCGAACAGCCCGGCCTGATCATCGTCGGCAAGCAGGCGATCGACGATGACTCGAATCAGACCGGCCAGATGCTGGCAGCATTGCTCGGCACAGCGCAGGCAACCTTCGCCTCGAAGATCGAGATCGGTGATGGCAACGCCAAGGTCACCCGCGAAGTCGACGGCGGTCTGCAGACCATCGAGGTCAAGCTGCCAGCCGTTGTCACATCAGACCTGCGCCTGAACGAGCCGCGCTATGCCTCGCTGCCGAACATCATGAAGGCGAAGAAGAAGCCGCTCGACAAGAAGACCCCTGCTGACTTCGGCGTCGATACGGCCGCTCGCCTCAAGGTGCTGAAGACCGAGGAGCCAAGTGGCCGCAAGACCGGCATCAAGGTCAAGACGGTCGCCGAACTGGTCGACAAGCTGAAAAACGAAGCCGGCGTCCTCTAAGAGATCGCGAAAGGAAATACGACCATGACCATTCTTCTTCTCGCGGATCACGACAACGCAATCCTGTCCGACCAGACCGCCAAGGCATTGACGGCCGCTTCCAAGATTGGCGGCGACGTGCATGTGCTGGTCGCAGGCTCGGGTGCCAGGCCTGCCGCAGATGCAGCCGCAAAGCTCGCCGGCGTGTCCAAGGTTCTGCTTGCCGAAGGCGACGACCTTGCCAACAACCTCGCCGAGCCGCTGGCAGCCCTGATCGTTTCGCTGGCCGGTTCCTACGACACCATCCTCTCGGCCGCCACCTCTGTCGGCAAGAACGTTCTGCCGCGCGTCGCAGCGCTGCTCGACATCGCCCAGATCTCGGAGATCACCGAGGTCGTTTCGGCCGACACGTTCAAGCGGCCGATCTATGCCGGCAATGCCATCCAGACGGTGCAATCGACCGACGCTAAGAGGGTCATCACCGTGCGCACCGCCTCGTTTTCCCCGGCCTCCCGAGGCCCGCTTGCTGCCGTTGAGTCTGTCTCAACGGCAGCTTTTTCTTCCGAGCTCTCCACGTTCGTCTCCGACGCCCTTTCGGCATCAGACCGCCCGGAGTTGACCTCTGCCAAGATCATCATTTCCGGCGGTCGGGCGCTCGGCTCGGCGGAGAAGTTCCAACAAGTCATCCTGCCGGTCGCCGACAAGCTGGGTGCCGCTGTCGGTGCAAGCCGCGCCGCCGTCGATGCCGGCTACGCCCCGAACGACTGGCAGGTCGGCCAGACCGGCAAGGTGGTCGCGCCCGATCTCTACATCGCTTGCGGCATCTCGGGCGCCATCCAGCACCTCGCCGGCATGAAGGACTCGAAGGTCATCGTCGCCATCAACAAGGACGAGGAAGCCCCGATCTTCCAGGTCGCAGACTACGGCCTCGTCGGAGATCTCTTCACCATCCTGCCCGAGCTCGAAAAGGCGCTCTGAGCAAATCATGAGCGAGCCACAGGAACCGCCCGAGCGCGAGAGCATGGAATTCGACGTTGTGATCGTCGGGGCGGGTCCGGCCGGTCTGTCGGCGGCCATTCGTCTGAAACAGGTCAATCCGGAGCTTTCCGTCGTCGTCCTGGAAAAGGGCGCCGAGGTCGGCGCGCATATCCTGTCGGGCGCCGTCGTCGATCCGATCGGCATCGACCGCTTGCTGCCGGGCTGGCGCAAGGAGGAGGGGCATCCCTTCAAGACGGTGGTCAAGGATGACCGGTTCCTGCTGCTCGGCCCCGCCGGCTCCATCCGCCTGCCGAACTTTTTGATGCCGCCACTGATGAACAATCACGGCAACTACATCGTCTCGCTCGGCAATGTCTGTCGCTGGCTGGCCGGCAAGGCGGAAGAACTCGGCGTCGAGATCTATCCGGGCTTTGCCGCCACCGAAGTGCTTTACGACGACAAGGGTGCGGTGATCGGGGTTGCCACCGGCGACATGGGCATCGAGAAGAACGGCGAGCCCGGCCCGAACTATACCCGCGGCATGGAGCTCATCGGCAAGTACACGCTGATCGGCGAGGGCGTGCGCGGCTCGCTCGCCAAGCAGCTGATTTCGAAATTCGATCTCTCGAAGGATCGCGAACCGCAAAAGTTCGGCGTCGGCATCAAGGAACTCTGGGAGGTCAAGCCCGAGAACCACCGCCGCGGCCTCGTGCAGCATTCCTTCGGCTGGCCACTCGGCATGGCGACCGGCGGAGGCTCTTTCCTCTATCACCTGGAAGACAATCTCGTCGCCGTCGGCTTCGTCATCCACCTGAACTACAAAAACCCTTATCTCTATCCTTTCGAGGAGTTCCAGCGGTTCAAGACGCATCCGGCGATCCGCGGCACTTTCGAGGGCGGCAAGCGCCTCTCCTATGGCGCGCGCGCCATCACCGAGGGCGGCTACCAGTCGGTGCCAAAACTCTCCTTTCCGGGTGGCGCGCTGATCGGCTGTTCGGCCGGCTTCGTCAACGTGCCGCGCATCAAGGGTAGCCACAACGCCGTGCTCTCGGGCATGATGGCGGCAGACCGTGTCGCCGAGGCGATTGCTGCCGGCCGCGCCAATGACGAGGTCGTCGAGATCGAGACCGACTGGCGCAAGAGCGATATCGGCAAGGACCTGAAGCGCGTGCGCAACGTCAAGCCGCTCTGGTCGAAGCTCGGCACGGGCCTCGGCGTGGCGCTCGGCGGCTTCGACATGTGGACCAACACGCTGTTCGGCTTCTCCTTCTTCGGCACGCTCAAGCACGGCAAGACCGACGCGCAGTCGCTGGAACCGGCAGCCCAGCACAGGAAGATCGACTATCCGAAGCCGGATGGTGTGCTCACTTTCGACCGCCTGTCCTCGGTGTTCCTGTCGAACACCAACCACGAGGAAAACGAGCCGGTGCATCTCAAGGTCAAGGACATGGCCCTGCAGAAATCGTCCGAGCACGACATCTACGCCGGACCGTCCACCCGCTACTGTCCGGCCGGCGTCTACGAATGGATGGAAAAGGACGGGCAGGACGTCTTCGTCATCAACGCCCAGAACTGCGTCCACTGCAAGACCTGCGACATCAAGGACCCCAACCAGAACATCAACTGGATGCCGCCGCAGGGCGGCGAGGGGCCGGTCTATCCGAATATGTGAGTGTCGTTGGAACCTTAGTTCGAGACCGAAGGCCCTTCCTTGTGGTGTCCGTCAGCGGTTGTCCGGTAGTCGGCGCTACATCTGGCGAATGCCCGAGCGCCCATCCTGAAGCCGAGTGTTTTGCGTTTGGCTGGGCCAACCATCGCCGTTGGACCCGATGGCTCAGTTCCGCGCTTTCGTCACCTCGGCTAAGTGATTTCAAAACCCATTGCGCGAGACAACCGCCGCCGGGTGCGCTTGTAAAGGCGGGGCTTTGACGTCACAGGGATCCGGCCTCACTGGTGCACTAGACAAACACCCACCCGACGATAGTTGCAGCAGTTGTCCGGGCCTTTGGGGTCTCCAAGCGATTCGGTTGCGCGCCACTCGAAGCGACCTGCTGGACCGCTCAAACCAGCACTCCGTGCAAGAGATCTGTCTGGTGTGGAGTTTCCTTTGCTTCGGTGGTTTTCGGCAACCTAGAGGGTCGTCTCCGGCCTGAAGCCCGCCGACGCCGGAAAGCGGTCTGCGTCTAGCTAGGGGTTGAAGCTGCCCGCCGGAGGCATGTATCCATTTTCAGTTGGGATATCCAGCCGCCGCACGGATATCCAACCGCCGCACGGAATGTCTTTCCTGCTCGATGCGCAACGGATTCTATTAATATTTCTAGTCTCTTAGTGGTCATGCGCACGCACCGCATCGAGCATGATTTCGCTCTGAAAAGCGTGCTGCCCGAGGGTGTCGGCCGCACCGTCAAACCGTCTCCGCCGCTTGAATGATTCGGGCGTCAGTCAACAAACAAAGCTGGAAGTGTCACGGCTCTTCGTTGAGATCCGAGAGGCACGTTGCTGTCGCGCAAAGAGGAAAAACAATGAAACGGCCAAGTGTGAAACTGTCGCTCATCGGCTCCGCCGCCGTAATGGTCCTGGTAACCGCGATACTCTCTTGGGTATCGATCAGTTCGCTGTCGAGGATCGACGCCGCCAGCAATGAAATTGTCGACAACTGGATGCCTAGTGTTGAGACCTCCAAGGACATGGATACGGCCCTCTCCGATTTAAGGGTAGCCTTCAACCGCAATGCGCTGACAAGCACGGCTGAGGAAGAGCAGGCTGCCGAAAACCTAGTCGAAGAGGAAAAGATACGCTTTTCCAAGGCGGTTGACGACTACGCTAAGTTTGTCACCGAGGACGGCGAGAAGGCGGAATTGCCGAAGATCAGGCATGATCTGGATCAGCTCATTGAAGCAGGAACCAGATTGACTTCGGCTATGGCAGGAGGTCACCGAGACGAGGCCAAGAGGATCATCGCTAGCGAAATGCGGCCTCACTTCTCAGAAATCAACAAGTCAATCGACACGATTGTAGGCATCAACAAGGAGGGCGCTGCCCGCTCAGGCGCGAAAATTCAGCAGCTTCTGACTAGTACCCTCAATCTCGTCTATGTCCTTTGCGGCGTCTCCATTCTCCTCGGAATTGGTGGGGTAACTTTCGCAGTTACCGGGATTGCGAACCCTGTCACCCGGATCACAACAGCGATGCGCAAACTTGCATCCGGCGACGCTGAGTCGCCAATTCCTTTCGCCGGACGGCAGGATGAGATCGGGGCGATGGCCGAGGCCGTCGAGGTCTTCCGCCAGAACGCCATCGCCAATTCGCATCTGGAGCACGAGGCGACGCAGTCCCGCAGTGTCCAGGAAGCGGAGCGGGCAGACGTCCAGCGACGCACCGAGCGCGAAGCCGAAGAGTTGCGCTTTGCCTCCGACAATCTCGCCGCCGGCCTGAAGCGGCTCGCGGCCGGCGACCTCGCCTTCCACCTAAACGACGCTTTCGCACCAGACTTCGAGCCGCTGCGCCAGGACTTCAACCAGTCGATCCGTCAGCTTGGTACCGCACTATCCTCCATCGCCGAAAGCATCGGTACGATGGACAACGGCACCCGTGAGATCGCATCCGGCGCACAGGATCTCGCCAAACGAACCGAACAGCAGGCCGCCGCCCTCGAGGAGACTGCCGCAGCTCTCGATCAGATCGTCGCCAATGTCGGCTCGTCGACAAAGCTGACGGAAGAGGCCCGCACGGTGGCGACCCAGGCAAACTACAGCGCCACCAAGTCTGCTGAAGTCGTGTCGCATGCAGAAGAGGCGATGCGACGCATCGAGCAGAGCTCGCAGCAGATCTCCAACATCATCGGTGTCATTGACGAAATCGCCTTCCAGACCAACCTGCTGGCGCTGAACGCGGGTGTCGAGGCAGCGCGGGCAGGTGATGCCGGCAAGGGCTTTGCGGTGGTGGCGCAGGAGGTGCGTGAGCTCGCCCAGCGTTCGGCCCAGGCGGCCAAGGAGATCAAGGGGCTAATCCAGAATTCGACCACCGAAGTCGAAAGCGGCGTCAAGCTGGTGCGTGATACCGGCGAGGCCTTGAACGTCATCGGCGGTTTCATCGGCCAGATCAATAGCCACATGAACTCGATCGCCGTCTCCGCCAAGGAGCAGTCCACCGGGCTGGCCGAGATCAACACCGCGGTCAACTCGATGGACCAGAGCACACAGCAGAATGCGGCGATGGTGGAAGAGGCGACCGCAGCAGCTTCGAGCCTCGCGCAGGAGGCCACCAAGCTTCGCGATCTCGTCGCCCGCTTCAAACTCGACGGTACCAGAGGACCGCGGGCTGCCGGCGAAACAGCGAAGCCGGTCGCTTCACCCGCCCGTGCCCTTGGTCAAAAACTTGCCGGTGCGTTCGGCGGTGGCCGGACCGCGACTGCCGCGGCCCCCTCCACATGGGAGGAATTCTGATGAACGATAGGGATCACGGTGGCAACCTTCCTACGAATGCGACGCTGGAAATCATTGCCTTCCACTTGGGTGAGCAGCAGTTCTGCATCAAAACCACCTCGATCCGGGAAATCCGGGGATGGGCAGCGGCCACACCGCTGCCCCATGCACCGCGCCATGTCCTCGGGGTGATGAACCTGCGTGGTTCGGTCATTCCGGTGATCGAACTGGCGGCAAAGCTCGGGGTACCAAGCTCCATCGACACCAGCCGTAGCGCCATTGTCGTTGTTGAGGTGGGGCAAGGTGTTCTCGGCCTGGTGGTCGATCGGGTCTCTGATATCCTGTCTATCGGAACCGACCGCATCCAGCCTGTGCCCGATTTCGGGGCCGCCTTCGACCCCGCTTTCTCCTACGGCATCATCCCTCTCGATCATGGCATGGTCTGTTTCCTCGACCTCGATCACATGTTCGTCAACCTTGATGATGCGGCGAATGCCGCCTAACGGCCCGTATCGCTCAGCACGCCGTCTTTCCGGGCTACGGGTGACATCAATGAATGAATTAACCCGATGCAAGAGGTCAACCAGCCATTGGCACGCGCATGGATATGAAATTCTTGATATTGACACAGTATTGGTTGCGTCTGACAGTTCCACTTGTTTTGGGCACAGCCAGTCGGCTGCAACTGCCCGAAAACGACAGTAGTCAGAATACGGACGGGTTTTCACCACGGCCAAGAACGAGGGGCAAAATTTCCTCCTCAAGTTAGCGGCTTTAGATTACTATTTCTCTCGATTTAAACGGCAACAAGTCATTCTGCGGCCGAGAACTTTGGAGCGACTCCTTGAGGAGTTAGAATGTCCAGGAGAGACGATGGTTGTCGCAAAGTCACAAATCCACAATGAGGTACTGGCTGCCAATGAGCTGTACGCAGGCAGCTTTGGGGAGAAGCAAAAGCTAAAACTGCCACCAGCGCGAGGCTTTGCCATTCTGACATGCATGGACGCCCGACTGGATCCGGCTAAGTATGCCGGACTGTCCGAGGGCGACGCTCATGTTATTCGGAATGCGGGTGGGAGGGCAAGCGACGACGCTATTCGTTCGCTTGTGATTTCCCACAAGTTGCTTGGCACACGCGAATGGTTTGTTATTCATCACACCAACTGTGGTATGGAACTTTTTACCGACGAAATAATGGGCGATCTACTCGCCGATAGTCTCCATACTGCAAATTTCGACGGCGAAACATGGACAAATCCTATACACGGTCAGGGATGTTCGCACGGTAGATTCCTGAAATGGCACACGATAACGAGTGTTGAGGGAAGCGTCGTATACGACGTGCAACGCATTCGCGAACATCCCTTGGTGCCGGGCCATATCCCGATCTATGGCTATATTTTCGACGTGCGCACGGGCAAACTCAATTCGGTGGAAGCTGCCAATGATGCGGGAATGCCCATCTGATACCACCGTGGCTCCGTCGGCCCGAAGTTGATGAGGTGAACAGCCCTTTTCAAACGGCATCAAGTGGCCAACGTGGTCGTGTTGAGACGCTGACCTGCCGCTCAACGGACAGGCGCTCGACCATTTCATCGAGCGTCGCGTCCTTTACGGTCGTAGATCATATCGACAACAAACACCTCGGGCGCGTCCAGGATCGAGGATCGTCTCCAACCCTCCGGCGGGGATCCCGGCGCGCCGTTTTTCACTCTGGCAATCCAGCGGATTGCCGTCGAAATTCCGACCCCGAACCGGGCGGCAGCCTAGTGTGCAGACATGCCCGCCGCAGCCGCTTTCAATACGCGCAATCGAAGATCATCGCAATGCTCGGGCCCATCAACCGTGCCAGCATTTCCGCATTGCGCCCATCTGTCCTAACCGATCTCCAGCGCGACAACGGACCTGCTTCGTAGCAAAACACCGGTCGCGCACCTGTAGCCGAAAGCCGTTTTGTTGGTCGTAAAACTGCATCAGCGTTGTTTTCGATAGTGCCGTAAAACCGCACGTCACCATTCCGGCCATCATCCGCTGTCGCAACGGCAATCGTCTCAGCGTGAACATCAAGGCCGACATAAACCATTCTTTCAATAAGCTTCTGCCTTTCCAAACCAATCCGTTTGACAAGGAAAACCTAACGGCTTTGCCGCCGTAAACGCTCATCTGGTCTAATTTATCAATACAGGCCCCCGATCGCCTGAGCAGCGTCGGAAAAACTGAACTAAAGCAACGGTTAATCTTTCTTTTCCGCAAAAGCGCACTGAGCTTTATCCTTCATTGAAATGTCCACCCTTTCGGGTGCGCGAAGCGGGAAGGTCATAAACCAGCTTGGCTCGCACGAGCCGAGTTACGGGGCCAAGCAGGAACAAGCACGCCTTTGAAGGAAGCAGAACAGATCCCGATCACGTCGGGCTTATTGAAAACAGCTGGCATCATGTCGGCGCGCTCGTTCCAATCAAAGTCCGAAGGGGAGCTAAATGAACGCGAAAATACCTGGAACAACTTCCACCGATGCTGCAATCAGTTCGGCAGAAGCACTGAAAATCGAGACAAGAAGTATTGACTATATTCCGGACTCCGAAAGGCGGGGTTCGGCAAAAGATCTTTTCTCACTTTGGTTTGGCGCGAACGCGATGGCGATCACGCTGGTCACAGGTGGCATTGCATCGACAACCGGGCTCGGTTTGTTTTGGAGCACCATGGCCATCTTGATTGGTACGCTCATCGGGGTCGTCTTCATGGCGTACCACTCTGCTCAAGGCCCGAGCCTTGGTCTCCCCCAAATGATCCAGAGCCGGGCGCAGTTCGGCTTTTACGGTGCAAACTTCCCACTATTGATCGTCGTTGCGATGTACCTTGGATTTTATGCGGGAGGATGCGTTATCGGCGCCCAAGCGCTACAAATTCTGCTGGGGCTTTCGAAGGCGGCAAGCGTAGCAATCGTCACAATCATGGCAATCTTGCTGGCGATTTTCGGCTACAAGATGATGCACGTCGTAGCACGGATATTGGTACCGATCTACATCCTCGTGTTCGGCGTCCTGACATACGCGCTCGTTAAGGGCTGGTCGTCTTTTCCGTCCAGCACAGCTGTAGCAACTGATACCTTCCAAATGACTGCGTTTATGATGGTACTGTCGATCGTCGCGGCGTATTACATTTCCTATGGACCTTATGTTGCTGACTATTCGCGTTATCTTCCGCGCTCTACCAAAACCAGCCACGCTTTTTGGTACACCTACGCTGGGGCAGGTGCCAGCGCGCTCTGGATCATGACATTGGGTGCCGGCGTTCAGGCTGCTTTTGCGAATGTTAGTACGATCGAGGCAACGGCGAACGTCGCCAACACTCTCGGAGCACCCTTTCAGATCATTACCCTGATCGTGCTGGTCGTGGGTGTCATCAATATCAATTCCCTCAACATCTACGGCTCACTCATGTCGACGCTGACGATCACTACGACGGTGTTTCGTACCTCGTCTCCCTCCCAGACTACACGAAATACCCTGATCATCGTTCTGGGAAACATCGGTGGCGGTCTTGCCGCTATCGCCTCAACCGACTTTGTCTTGGCTTATGAGAACTTCATCTTCTTCCTCATCACGTTCCTCATTCCTTGGTCTGCGGTGAACTTGGTCGACTACTATTGCATTCGTAACGGCAAGTACGACGCCGAGAGCCTGTTCAAGCCGAACAGTCGTTACGGCAGAGTGAACAAGATCGGGATGATTTCCTACCTGATCGGTTGCGTATGCCAGATCCCGTTCATCAATCAGATGTTTTACACGGGATCGATCGCCGGGAAGCTTGGGTATGACGTAGCCTGGATCGTTGGTCTGATCGTCCCTAGTGTAGTCTATTACGTCTTGGCGAAGAAATACGTTCGCGACTAAGCTGATAGTGAACGGATTACGTTGAGAGGCGGGTTTTGCCCGCCTTTCGAGTTTGTGACGGGTTTACTCCCCAAGAATGTCGTCACAGTTGATGCGAACGATCTCACTCACCCATGATCTCGACAAACTCGTTCTGCGGCACAGGCTTGCCGAACAGATAGCCCTGAGCGACTCTGCAACCGAGTTCAATCAGGGCGTCGGCCTGTTCCCTGGTTTCTACGCCTTCGGACACTGTCGTCATGCCCAGCGCGCTGGCAATCGAAATGAAGGCACTCACCAACTCCCTGTCTCTCGGATGTTGACTCATGCGGACAATGAAAGATCGATCGATCTTCAGGACGTCGATCGGAAAGCGGTTGAGGCAGGAAAGGGCGGAATGGCCGGTGCCAAAATCATCGATAGCAATGGAGATACCGATCGCGTGCAGCTTCTCAAGCGACGCTTGCACATGCAGCGAATCTTCCAACAGAAGGCTCTCTGTTATTTCACACTCAACCCAGTCGGCAAGGCAGCCAGTATCGCTCAGGATTGCTTGGATTTGGCAAGCGAGATCATTTGCAGCGAATTGTCGGGCCGAGAGGTTGACGGCAACCTTTAGCGGATGCTTTCGGCCGCGGTTCCAATCAGCTATTGTGCGTGCCGCATTGCGGATTACCCAGTCGCCGATTTCGATGATAGTGCCGTTCTCTTCGGCAATGGGGATGAAGGTGCTCGGCATCACCAGTCCAAATTCCGGGTGCCGCCAGCGCAAGAGAGCTTCGGCTCCGACAACACGTCCTGTTTCAAGCTCTATCTTGGGCTGATAGTGCAATTCCAACTCATTTCTGGTGCACGCAGTCCTAAGAGCATTGCCCAGCCTAAGACGCAACTCGATCTTCTTTGTAAACCCCGGATCATAGAATTGGTAGTTATTCCGACCCCGCGCCTTGGCCTCGTACAGCGCGGCGTCTGCCCGGGCGAAGAGATCGTCACCTGTCGTTCCGTCGTCGGGATGGGAAGCAATGCCGAAGCTTGCTGAGACAAATAGGTCCCTCTCCCCAATATGAAATGGTTGTCGCACGCAGCCAAGCAACCGGTCTGCGACTTTTGCAAGCTCGTCCCGAGCGCGCACGTTTTCGAGAAGAATGGCGAACTCGTCGCCGCCAAGGCGGGCAAGCATGTCACCGTCATGAAGCACCGAGGAAAGCTGCGTGGTCACCTTCCGGAGCAGTTCATCGCCCGCAGCATGACCGAGCGTATCGTTGACGTCCTTGAAGTTATCTAGATCGACAATAATGAGCGCGAAGCCCTGTGTGGCGGAGGAAGCCTCCGCGAGAACACTCCCAAATCTCTCGTTGAAGCGCGCGCGGTTGGGCAGGCCCGTTAGAGGGTCGCAGAAGGCGAGTTCCTGAACTTTTTCGCGCTGCCGTACTATCTCGCTAGTGTCGCGTATCAGTACCAGCACGGTCGATACCTCGCCGTAGCCGTCGATTTCTGGTGTGAAATGCGCGTGAAGCCAGCGCTGTTCTCCTTCCAACGAGAGATAGCGGGCCTCCAGTTCCGCTTCCCGCCCGGATGTAAAGATATTCTTTAAAGTGGCGAGGTAGGTAGGCGGATCGTAGATGATTGTTTCTTCGACGAACGGTTGGCCAATCACGCTTGCTGGATCGACCCCCCCCATGAAACGTCGCATCGCGGGGTTGGCGTGAAGACGTCGGAGCTCCCGATCATAGCGGATGATGCCGTCTGGAGAATGCTCCACCAGAGTACTCAGCTCATACGATTGGCGCTTGAGCATTTCCTCCATGATTTTGCGATGATGGATATCCAGAAATGTCCCGACGACCCGCTTCGGAGATCCGTCTTCACTCCGTTCGACGACTTTGCCCAGATCTTCGACCCATCGGTAGGTGCCATCCTTCCGACGTATCCGAATTTCTGCCCGATGTATGGACTGTCCACCTTCCAGATGTCGCGTCCGCATCTCTGTATAAGTTGGCAGGTCCTCGGGGTGGATGAGGGCGAACCAGGCCTCTTTCGAGATGATCTCATTCGGCTCGACCTCGAGAATCTCGCAGGTACGCTGCGAATAAAACCCGTTGTTGGTTTTGGCGTCCCATTCCCATATGCCAATTCCTGCGCTTTCCAATGCAAGTTCCGAACGCAGTCGTGAGGTGTGAAGCTCCGCCTGCGTCTTTCGCAGTTCGGTTGGGTCCTGAATGAACGCGAGAAACCGCAGCGTTTCATCCGGTTGTTCGATATCTCCGGAAATCGCCCTCATCGCAACGCGGGCGTCAATGATGTGGCCATCACGATGTATGTACTTCTTGGTCAGCATGACCCGGCCATCGCCCTTTTTCAGCAAGGCCTCCATGGCGGGCAGATCAATGTTAATGTCGCCGGCGGGGGTGACGTCGTGCGAACGAAGGTCGGAAAGTTCTGCCACTGTGTAGCCTAGTAGATTGGCGAAGGCATCATTCACCCGAAGACAGCAGCCATGAATGTCTATGATCGCGGCACCTATGGGGCCGAATTCGAAAACTTCTCGGAAAATGCGTTCAGAGGCGCTCAACGCTTGTTGGGTCGCCTTCAGCCCCGTGATGTCATTGGCCTCGGGCAAAAGTAGCGTGACTTTACCGCAGGAATCACGGATCGGGGCGACGGAAAGATCGCTCGCTATGATCTCACCGTTGCCGGCTCGTTGGCTGATCTCGAACTGAACGGTCTCGCCGGCCGCTGCACGTTGCACAGCATCCTTAACCAGCGCTCGATCGCCATCGTTTAGCCACCGGTCGCCCTCCCAGAAATAGACGGCACTCGTCTCATCTTCGACGAGTCCGGTGAAGGCGTAACCGGCGGGATTGGTGAAGATGTTTCTCCCTTCGGGAGTAATCAACGCCACTAGCCGACGGGTGTTTTCGAAAATGCCTCGGAAAAGCGCTTCGTTTTCCGTCGATTTGAGTTCTGTCAGTTTCCAGCGATGGATGTCTCGAAAGACAAAGGCCACCCGGGTTGACCGACCTTGTGCATCCCGCTCGATTACCTTGCCGCGTGTATTGCACCAACGATAGGAGCCGTCTGCGCGCAAGATACGGCAATCGACGTCGAGCATCGCGCTGTTTCCTTGAAGATAGGCGGTGAAGGCAGCCTCGTGGGGCTGCCGGTCTTCGGGATGAAGCAGGTCCGACCAATCGTTGTAGGAAAAACCCTTGCGCTGTGTTCGCATGTCCTCCGACCCCGGACCAAGCAACCCCAGGCAGTTTTCGACGTGGGTCACCTCTCCCTTTGTAGCGTCCCACTCCCAAATACCGATTTCGGTCGCCTCGATCGCGAATTCCTGGGAACTGTTGAATTCCGTGAGGCGTTTCGTGGCCGGTGGCGTAGTCGGGAGGAGGGGGATGCCAGCCCGTTCGGATTTTTCGAAGGCTATGCCAAATAGTCTTTGGGGAGGAAAACCCTGAGCTCCCAGAATACAGCAGAAGCGGAGGGTCTTGGTTGCCTTTCCGGCAGCTCGGATATCGACATCAAGCTCGAACTGACCGCCTGCATTTGGCGTCATGGAACGCAGTGCAACCGCCTGCATCCAAGACAAAAGCGCTGAGTGTGTCGAAGTTACCGCGGCGGCATGGCCATCATCAGAAGAAATACCGTGGAATCGGTCAATCTCCTGCGACCACCATATCGTCCCGCTCTGCAGGTCGAACGACCATGCGCCGGGTGCAGCCGATGGATCGCTTGGCGTAAAATGGGGGACGTGTTCATCTAGACCACTCCTTTGCACCGTGCCTGCCTTTGCGGTCATCTTCATACCTCCGTATAACTGTTGCGAGACGGCATCGATCGACGACTTTCATTCCGCGGGTAGCCTGCTCGCACAGTTGGTTCAAACGAAACAGCTTTGAAGAACGAGGTGCTAGCACATCTTCCTTGTCCTGGCTGCTGAAGGAACGATCCCTTCTAGAAACCATTGCTTGGCGAGAGGTCCAGCGCACACCATCCGCTGAAAGACTAACGCGGACGGAAAATTCCAGCCCATAGATTTTTGCCGGTCAAACCGACCGGCCGTCGAAGAAGCAGATCATCTCCACTCCAAGGCAATCCGGTCGCCAATAACGGCTGCCTTGCTTTCGACAAAACATGAATCTCACGAAGTAAGTTAACAATGCTCTACGTCATGGCGTAGTGCTCAGAGGAAGTGCAGAATTTGGATGCAACAAGCGGAAAATGGACACAATGCGGAGGTATTGACGGTCCCTTTACAAAAATAGAAATACAGGCGTAGCGGGTATACTAGGTTCGCAAACGGCGAATCCTGGAGGAAGTCGTGCAGCCGGCAAAAACCGTCGGCCATCGCAACCATCTGCTGGATCCGCTCCTCATCGGCAAATAAGTTGAGCGTCTCGCATGTGGCATAGAGAATGAGCACCAAATATTGCGATCATCTTCCGCTCTATCGCCAGTCCGAAATTTACACTCGCGAAGGCATCGATCTCAGCCAGTTCAACCATGGCCGACTGGATCAGCGTGATATTCGACGGGGGAAATGGCGAGGCTTAAAAACGCCATGGCCCGCAACGCGAACATGTTGCAGCAAGCGCGTGGCCATGGCGTCGATCGTCATCATGGCGATCGAGCAAGAGTGAGGCAGAATGAAACTATCCGTTCAAGCATGGTGGTTTCCCCATCCCCTCGGAATCGAGCGTAGCATACAAGATGGCAGCGTAAGACGGATAGTATCACGGCTTTCGGATGAGCGGTGGCGTGCGGTCGAGCATATCGCCGGGCCGAAGCGGATTCCGGCGGTTGTCGGTTTCGCCGGCGTACCGATCATCTCCAGCACGGAGTGAACACGGGCCCCTCGCCACCATCGCAAGGGAACAGATACGTTTCGCTATAGGTAGAGTCCGGCCGTTACTCTTGACGCGGCAAGGTCTTTGGCCGGTCCCTCCTGCGCGACTTTTCCCTTGACGAGAACATAGGCTCTGTCAGCGATCTTAAGGCCCATTTCAGCATTTTGCTCGATGAGCAGAATAGTTGTGCCACGCCGATGTATTTCCGCCGTAATCCCAAAATACTCGCTGATCAACTTCGGCGAAAGCCCCAGCGACGGCTCGTCCATCACGACGAATTTGGGATTTCCGACCAGGGCTCTAGCAAGCGCAACCATTGCTTGCTCACCACCCGACAGCGTACCCGCGGCCTGTTTCAGCCTTTCACGAATCCGAGGAAACAGTTCGCACATCCGATCCAACTGCTTGTCGAACTGATCTCCGTGATTGGACACCGCATCATATCCCAAACGGATGTTCTCTAGCACACTGAGACCCGGAAAGAGACGACGACCTTCGGGAACCACACCAACACCCAACCCTGCGAGGTTCTCCGTACCGATCTTTGCTATATCGTTGCCCATGACATGGACCGCGCCACGACGGGCGCGAACAATCCCGCAAATGGTCATGAAGGTTGTTGTCTTGCCCGCGCCATTTGGGCCAAGCAGACAAACGAGCTCTCCCGGTCGAACCGCCAGCTCGAGCCCGCGCAACATGGGAACAGACCCATAGGCAGTATCGACGTTCCTGATATCAAGCATGTGCAGCAGCCTTTCCCAGATAAGCTTCCTGAACGCGCGGATCACTCCGAACGGTATCGAATCCGCCTTCGGCAACGCGAGAGCCATAGTCGACACACAGCACATGGTCCGGAAAGGCTTCAACCACCCGCATATCATGCTCGATGACGACGACGGCCAGGCTAGAGTTGGCCGCTCGCACACGTCTGATGTCATTGATCAATGCATCCGTCTCGTTGTCGTCCATTCCAACAGAAGGCTCGTCCAGCAAGAGAAGCATGGGCTCGGACGCCAAGGCACGCGCGATTTCCAGACGTCGTCGATCTGCCTGTGCGAGCGCTCCGGCCGGACGGTAACGCTGTTCGAATAGATCGCCAGAACTGTTAAGCAGCAGCGCCTCCGCCTTTCTGACCGAAGCTGCCATCTCTCTCCGAGAGAACCCAGGATGGAAAAGGGCCCGGAGCACGCCGGTCTTCGTTCGTGAATGCATTCCGACTATGACGTTGTCGATCACGCTGAGATCCGAAAATAGCCGTGACGACTGGAAAGTCCTTGCTATACCGCGTCTGACAATCTCATGAGACGGTTTGCCTGTGATCTCTTTCCCGTTGAAGTGCACGTTTCCCGCCGTTGGACGATAAACGCCCGTGATCACGTTGAACAACGTCGATTTGCCTGCACCGTTCGGCCCGATCACAGCAAGCACTTCACCGGTTTGCAGTTTGAAACTGACGTCTTTTACGGCCGTCAATCCTCCGAAACGCATTGTAATATTCTCTACGTCGAGTACTATGGTCATTGATCGTTCCCATACTGTCTAATCCGCTGCGGGAACAAACCCTGCGGCCGGATCATCAAAAACCCGATGATTACAACCCCAAAAAAGAGAAGACGGTAATCTGAAAATGCACGGAGCTTTTCTGGCAGAATAGTAAGGAGAAACGCGCCGACGATTACACCGAAGATGTTGTCCATGCCGCCCACGATGACCATCGTCATGATCGTCACCGACACCAGGAAAGTGAAATTGTCAGGCGAAATGTAGGACACATAGAACGCGTAGATCGTGCCGGCGAAGGCTGCGAGAAAAGCATCGACTGCAAATGCAAGCACCTTGAACCACGCAACGTTGATACCCTGTGCCTTCGCAGCAATCTCATCCGCCCGAAGAGCGTTCCAGGCAAGACCGATCCGCGATTCATGCAGGCGTTTGGCGGTTGCGATGGCAACGACCACGAGTGCGGCCGAAAGATAGTAGAAATTCGCCTGGCTTGGCAGTTTCCAGCCAAGCACGTAGATCGGATCGGCGAACGAATGGCCGAACAGACTTGGAGCAGGAATGCCAACCAGCCCGTTTGCGCCGCCCGTCCAGGTGAAATTGTTCAAGAGCTGCTGGACAACAACCCCGAATGCGATAGTCACGAGGGCCAGATATGTCTCGCGCGTACGCATCGAGGGGATACCGATCAAGAACCCGAACAGAGTGGCGGCCAAAGCCGCGATTGGCAGTGTCAGCCAGAAACTCACACCGAAATTGATAGCCAACAGAGCCGAAACGTATGCGCCGATGCCATAGGACGCGCCGGTGGCGAAGTTCGGGATATTGGCGCTTCCGAGTTGGAAGTTCAACGCGAGAGCGAGCACCGCATACAAAAGAGCGACGATCAAGAGATGTAACACGTACGTGTCGGTTCCGACGAGGAACGGGAATCCTAGCACAATCGCAACTGCGGTGATGACGGTGGAAATGCGAGCGGTGGATACCGAGGAGATCATGTATTCAGCGATCTTGGGCCACTTCTCAAGGGCCAGGAACCCTAGTCCGAGCAATGCGAGAAGCGCAAGGACCTCCCAGCCGTCGTCGGCCTTGAGGATCGAGTAGAGATAGGCAGCGCCGCCGATCTGGGCGACCACGCTGACGAGCGCCGCGATGGCTTTGGTTGGAGTGTGCCGTTCGTTCTGCATGTCAGACCTTCTCCATGACTACGCGCCCCAGGATTCCACTTGGGCGCAGGACGAGAACCACGATCACCAGAAGGAATACAAGTACGAGCCGGTACGAGGCCCCATCCGCGATAAGGGTCTGGGCAAGTACTTCAATGCCGGCAATGATCAATCCGCCAAGGATAGCCCCTGGCATTGAGCCGAGGCCTCCGATCACTGCTGCAGAGAAGCCAATGAGACCGGCCATGACACCGAAGTCAAACCGAGTCACACCGGCATAGCTCGCAAAAAGCAGGCCGGCGACTGCCCCTATGGAGGAGGCGATAAAGAACGTCGCCCGAAAAACGTTCGTATCCCGGATACCCATCAGTCGTGCGACAACTCTATCCTGCGAAGCCGCACGGATTCGAAGACCGAGCCCTGTGTAACGCAGGAAGGCAAAGAGCGATCCAACGATGACGAATGTCAAAACAGCCACAAGCAATGAAAACCAGCTGACCGACACTCCGGCCGCTTCGAACGCGGTGCCGGAAACGAGTCGCGGGAAGGCTTGGGGATTGGAGCCCTGCGGATAGATGTGACGGATGAGCTCGCGGACAACGATTCCCAGAGCGACGGTAGCGACGAGTGCCATCATCGCAGGCGCCTCACGAAAGCGGCGAATAATGATTTTGTCGAGGAGGATGCCAATCAGTCCGACGATTAATATGGCGGCAATCACCGAAAAGATTAAAATCAGTCCCGGCGCGGATGCGCCAATGAAAATGACAATAGATTGGCTTACACCCAAAGCTATGAACGGCGCCGTCATGGAAACGTCTCCATGGGAAAAGTGGATAACGTTCAGAATTCCGAATATAAGACTGAAACCAATCGCCAGAAGCGCATATATGCTTCCAAGCGTTATCCAGTTGATCAATTGTTGTACGATTAGCTCTGTCATGGGTCTCCTCCATCCTCACGAAGAGAGATATCATCCGTTACCCCCAGCGGACATAAAGAATCTTCTAATTAACAGATCGCAATTTTCGAATTTCGGTGCTCTCTACCTCAAAATACTGTGCCCGCTGGTGCCAACGACGAGCATCCGGACCGCCACGGTGGCGGGAAAAACAGATGAGGTGGAACTGTGTTCAGGACAAAATTATTTGCAAAAGTCTCCTACGGACTTTATGCGACCGCTCTCGTGTTCGCGCTTGGATTCTCGCAGGCGCATGCCGAAAAGATAAAGCTCGGGTTCATTGGCCCTCTCTCGGGTGGGAACGCACAACAAGGCTTGGGCGCTCGCAACGGTTTCCTCCTCGCGATCGATGAGGCCATGGCTGCGGGATATCCATATGAGGTCGAGGGGGTGGTGCTCGACGACGCGTCTGATCCAGCAGTAGGCGTTTCCGCGGCGCAGAAGCTCATCAACGATCCCGAGGTTGTGGCTGCGATTGGTCACTGGAACAGTTCTGTCGCACTTGCCACCATACCGGTTTTCAATCGCGCCCAGCTCCCATTCATCGTCTGGGGCGCCGTCAGCCCGAAGATCACCGAGCAAAATCTGCCGAACGTGACCCGCGTGACGCCTACGCTGGTCAACGAAAACAAACCGTTGGCCCAGGCGATTGCCACTGGTGGTAAGGTTAAGAAGATCGCCGTGATATCCGACACGACGGACTACGGCGTTGCCAACACCAAGTGGTTCAGCCAGTTCTTCACTGAGGCCGGCGGCGAGATCCTCTCCAGCGACGCGGTTGCCATCGGAACGACCGACTTTCGCTCGATCCTGACGACCATTAAGGCGGCCAAACCAGACGCCATCTATTTCGGTGGTGTGGTCACCGAGGCCGCTTTGGTGCGGAGCCAGATGGCGGACTTGGGCATGGGCAACTTGCCGATGTATGGCATCTCCGGAATCTATGATCCCAAGTTCATCGAGATCGCGGGCGCCGCGGCCGAAGGAACGATCGTAGGAACACCTGCCGTTCAGTCGAACCCTGAACTCGAAGCGTTTAATAAGGCCTATCAAGCCAAGGGTTACTCCGATCCGGCAGGTTCTTATGCCAAGTACGCTTATGAGGCTACCCAGATCCTTCTTCAGGTCATCAAGGAGAAAGGCACCCAGGATAAGGAGGCACTTGCGCTGGCGATCCGTTCGATCGAGCACAAGGGCATCTTGGGATCTGTCTCCTTCGACGAGACAGGGCAGACCAAGATGGCTGTCGAGATCGATCTGTATGTCGTGCACGACGGCAAGTGGCAGAAGATGTGAACCCTGTGGCTGTGCAGGCCCAACTGTCGTGGTTTTCCGCAGACAGATAAGCAGACTGTGTTGCCGCGATCGCGGACGATCGCGGCAAAAAAACACATTGAAACAGGGATTGGTTGTAGCCAACACGTACAGCGTGATCCCAATCGGTCGGCTCGCACACGATTGCATTCGCTTCAGTTCCATAAATTCGGTTATGCGATATGTTATACAATAACAGTGTTATAGCTCCCGGCCTGCGCCACTGTCGTCGTTAACGACACGGCGCCGTCGCACGCAATGAGCGTTTCGCGGTTTCCACAGATTTTGTCCGTAAACCTTGCCATCTAACGGCAAATCGGACATTGTCCGAATTGAACGAGAAAGCGGACAGATCAGACATTATGACGGCGATCGGCTATGCAAGGGTGTCGACCGGGGACCAGGATACAGCGTTGCAGCTTGATGCCTTGCAGAAGGCGGGCTGCGAGAAGCTGTTCGAGGACAAGGCATCGGGTGTGAAGACCGATCGGCCCGGCCTGACTGACGCTATCCGCTATGCGCGTGACGGCGACACGCTGACGGTCTGGAAGCTCGACCGTCTCGGTCGGTCGATGAAGCACCTGATCGAGATAGTCACCGAATTGGAGGCCAAGGGTGTTGGCTTCCAGTCTCTCACCGAAAACATAGACACCACGACCTCGGGCGGTCGTCTGGTGTTCCATTTGTTCGGGGCTCTCGCGCAATTCGAGCGTGATCTGATCAGGGAGAGGACGCGCGCCGGGCTGCAAGCCGCCGAGGACCGCGGTCGGCGCGGGGGCCGTCAGCCAGTAGTCACGCCTGACAAGCTTGCCAAAGCCCGTCAGCATCTGGCGGCCGGTCTCAACGTGCGCGAAGCTGCCGCGCGTGTCAAAATTGGAAAGACCGCGCTTTATGAAGCTCTCAAGGTTGAAAAATAGCGCTGTCGCCGAAGCTGAAAGCTGGCTTGCAAGACGGCCAAGTTGATAGGTTGCCAATGATGATCCGAGCAAATCGAAGAGAGATCCTCAAGTACATGGGAGCAACGATAGTGGTCAGTACGATCCCAGCCATCGCGGACGGAAAGCATACCGATTGGCAGGTTGCCGCTTCGGGTGAGACAGAGTTCAAATCCGACCCCGCAAGGCGTTTCGATGATCTGGCGAAAAGCGGAAAGTTATCGGGTGTGCACGGAGTTGTCGCCTTGTGCGGCGGTCGTATCGCCTTTGAACGTTATATCGACGGCAACGACATGAAGTGGGGACAGACGCTAGAAAATGTGAAGTTCGGGCCGGAAACCCTTCACGACATCAGATCCGTTACGAAAAGCATCGTCGGTCTGCTCTACGGTATTGCGCTTGCTAAGGGGCGAGTGCCGGCGCTTGACGAGCCGATCATCGCGCAGTTTCCCGAATATGCTGATCTTGGCCGTGATCCCGAGCGCGAGCGTATCACCATTCGCCATGCACTGACCATGACGCTGGCCATGGAATGGAACGAAGACGCCCCCTACACCGATCCTGCCAATAGCGAGATTGCCATGGAGCAAGCGCCGGATCGCTATCGCTTCATCCTGGATCGGCCGATCCTTGCCAAACCGGGAAGAGGCTGGATTTACAGCGGCGGAGCGGTTGCGCTGATTGGCAAGATCATTGAGCGAGGCACCGGGCAGAGTTTACCGGACTTCGCGAAAGAAGTGCTGTTTGATCCCCTCGGCATCGACGCCATGGAATGGATCCGAGGCCAGGATGGTGAGCCATCGGCTGCATCGGGGCTACGGCTGTCGCCTCGTTCACTGGCCCGCATCGGGCAGGTGATCTTGCAGGGCGGCGAGTGGCAAGGCCGCAATGTCATTCCAAAATCCTGGCTCGATGAAAGTTTCCAGCCTGCCGCCATCGTTGATATTGGCTGGCGGGGAATGCATTATGGTTATCTCTGGTATCTCGGTGAGGAGGCTATAACAGACAAGACAGGAACCTATGGCGAGCGTTTCATCGCTGCGTTCGGCAACGGTGGGCAACGGCTGTTCGTCTTCCCCGGTTTTGACTTTGTCCTCGCCATCACCACCGGCAATTACAATTCCCCGGATCAGTGGATGGCACCTGCCGCGCTGTTGTTCGACGTGTTCCTGCCCAGCCTCGCTAAGACGTGAAAGGGGGCGTCTTTCCGTTCCTCTGACGGTTAAACACCATTGACATTTGGGATTGGGAAATCGTCTTGCGGCTTTAGGCTGAACGCCGTCGGGCGCATCCAGTTCTTTGTTCGTTCTCAAATGTCGGACAGATCGATCACTTTCGTGTCGTGACGCCTATCTGAACCGGGTACGCTCCAGCCGCCGCCTGGAGGCCGAAGCGCATCGCAACATCGAGGCGATCTGGCTGCTCAGGCGCTTGACACTGGACTTCCGCACCATCGCCGCCTTCCGACGGGTGAACCGTTCGGCCTTCCGGAAGGTGTTCCGCGAATTCGTGATCCTGTGCCGCCAGCTCGACCTCTTCGGGCGGGAACTGCTGGCGGTCGATGGCACACGCATCAAGGCGGTCAACAACAAGGATCGCAACTTCACGCGTGCCTCGCTCTCGAAGTTCATCCATGAGGCGGATGAGAAGCTCATCGATTGCATGAAGCGCCTCGATGAAGGCGATGCCGACGAAGATGGTGCAGGCGCTGGCAATGGTTCTGGCGATAGCAAGCTCGCCGAGAAGATCGCAGCGATCGGCGGCAAGCGCGCCCGGCACAAGGCCATGATCGAGGAACTGGACCATACAGATGAAGACCAGATATCGCTGACGGACCCGGATGCCCGCGCCATGGCGCGCATGACGAAGGTCGGTGTTGGCTACAACGTCCAGCTCGCCGTCGACACGAAGCACAAGCTGATCGTCGAACAAGAGGTGAGCAACCAGGTGCTCGACATGGGGCTGCTGGCGCCGACGGCCGCGGCGGCGATGGAGGCGCTTGGCGTCGAGCGGATCGAGGTTGTCGCCGACCGCGGCTACTTCAAGATCGAGGACATCGAAGCCTGCGAAGCCGCGGGCATCACTGCCTACGTGCCCAAGCCGATTCGCGGTCCTGCAGTGCGCGAGGGTTTTTTCTCAAAGGAGGAGTTCCGCTACGATCCGGTCAGGGACATTTTCCATTGCCCCGCGGACCAGGTGCTCTCGCCGCGCCATTACGGCAAGTCACGCGACAATGTGAAGATCGACTATACCAATCGTGCCGCCTGCAAGGCTTGCCATCTGCGCGAACGCTGCACCAAAACCTTCCGCCGCGTTTCGCGACTGGAGAACGAAGCCATTCTCGACCGCATGGCGGCACGGCTCGCTGTCCGGCCGGATATCCTCGACCGGCGGCGTGAGAGCGTCGAGCATCCGTTCGGCACTATCAAGCAGTGGATGAATCGCGGCGCATTCCTGATGCGTCGGCTGGAGAACGTACGAGGAGAGTTCAGCCTGACCGCGCTCGCCTACAATATCAAAAGGGCCATCACCATCATCGGCGCGCCGGACCTGATCGCCGCCGTGAAGGCATGATCGCCCTGAAATCCGCCTTATGAGCATATGAATGCCGTCCAGCAGCGCTCCATTGAGGCCATATGCTGCTGCCAAACGCCGATCCCTGGAAATTGCTGGAAAGCTCTCCGACCAAGATCTCGCCCACGCAGGGGCCATGCCCGCAGCGTTTTAGGACGGTCTGTAGGAGTTCTGCGACATTTTACGTCCGCGTCGAGGTTCCTTTTGTTTGCCTGTTTGGCTCACATAAACGCGAAAACGCTGTCGATACCCGGCCGGTGTCAGCCCGACTATCTTGGTAAAGACCTTTCGGAAAGCACTCGTATCCCCATAGCCGACTTCCCAAGCGATCTGATCAACCGTCAGGGAACCGAATTGCAGCAACTCGCGTGCCTTGGATATGCGCAGGCGCTGAATGTATTCGGTTGCCGTAAGGTCCGTTGCCTTTTTGAATCGGCGCAAGAAGGTTCGCTCCTGCAATCCGGCTTCCTCGGCCAGACGTGAAAGCTCTATCTCCCTCGCGCCGGTCGCTTGCAGCCAATGCTGCACCTTCAGCACGTCCGCGTCGCCATGCGACAAATGCGGGGCGAAGCCGCTGTAGTAGCGTTGCTCGCGGTGTGGTGGATCAACCAGAAGCGTGCGCGCCGTTTCAACCATTACGTCAGGACCGAGGAAGCGATCCACCAGCTTCAGCCCTACATCGACCCATGACATCGCGCCGCCGCCCGTGATGATATCGCCATCCTCGATGACCATGCGATCCAAATCCAGCCGCACTTTTGGAAAGCGTTCCCGCATTTGTTCATCGAAGGTCCAATGCGTCGTTACTGTGCGACCATCCAATAGCCGTGTCTCACCCAGCACGAACGCCCCAGTACAGATGGAACCAAGCGCCGCACCGTTCGAATGACACTTACGGAGCCAATCAGCATGGAGCAGCGCCGCCTCTCGCGGAATCGGCTCACCGAAGGACGGCGGCACAATCAGAACGGCGGGTGTGGTTTCGGCCTCGGGCAAGGTGTCGTGGATACGCACACCGTCCTGCCAGTGCGCGATCCGTAGCACCCGCGCGGCACCCTGTCGCCGCCGGGCCACGACGCCATTCGCGGCGCCAAACAGGTCCGACATGCCAAGCACCGCCGCCATCTGCACGCCGGGATAAAGGATAAGCCCGATTTCCGTGACTTGATCCGTCATGTCTATACCAACCTCTTCTTTGTCGTTCTCGCCACTTATAGTATGCGCCTTCGATCTTTAGCTAGAGGCTGCAAACCATAAACAACGGAACGACCTCATGCAGATCACGCAAATCCGCAATGCCACACTTCGCCTCGACTTCGGCGGCGTACGCTTCCTCATTGATCCTGTGCTGGCCGAAAAGGGAGCCTATCCGGGCTTTGCCGGAAAGATCGACCCCGCGCAGTTCGATCCTACCGATGTGCCGCGCCATCCGATGGCTGAACTGGTCGTACCAATGGCGCAGATTCTCGATGTGGACGCCGCTATCGTCACCCACACCCATGACGACCATTGGGACGAAGCCGCAATTCGTCTGGTGCCGAAGCACCTTCCGTTGTTCGTGCAGAATGAGTCCGATGCCCAAGCGATCCGGGGTCAGGGCTTCGAGGACGTGCGTATTCTGACCACCGAAACCACGTTCAACGGTGTCTCGCTAATCAAAACCCCCGGCCAGCACGGTTCCGATGAAGCGGCGAAGCTGATGGGCGATGTGATGGGGGTGGTTTTCCGCCACCCGGAAGAAAAGACGCTCTACATCGCAGGCGACACGATCTGGAACGATTTTGTCGCGCAGAACCTCAAGAATTACACCCCGGACGCCATCGTCGTGAATGCTGGCTTCGCGCACTGGTTCGGCGTCGGCCCAATCATCATGGGCACCGAGGACGTTCGCAAGGTCTGCGAGGCCGCACCCAAGGCCACTGTCATCGCCAGCCATATGGAAGCGGTAAACCATGCTGAACTGACGCGCGCTGCGCTGCGTGAGGATTCCGACGCACACGGCTACACCACCAACCTGCTGATCCCCGCAGACGGTGAAACCATCAAGCTTTGAGGCTATCATGTCCATCTTCGGAAATGGGCGCGCTGCTATCTGGCGTCTTGCGGTGGCAGCGGCGCTGACGGGCGCTCAAACCACCGCAATATTCGCCACCGGCGCGGTCGTCGGTGCCGATCTCGCGCCCGACCCGGCGCTGGCAACGCTGCCGGTCTCGATCCTGATCGCTGGCATGGCGGGAAGCACCTTACCCGCTGGCTATGTCACCGCGCGGTATGGCCGTCGCACGACCTACCTTTTGGGCGCGGGACTCGGTATCCTTTCCGGCCTGACCGGAACTGCGGCGATTATCGTCGGCTCCTTTGCCCTCTTTTGCGTGGCGACGCTTCTGGGCGGAATACTGGCGGCCGTGGCGATGAGCTTTCGCTTTGCCGCAGCGGAATGCGTTCCCGAAGGCGCGCGCGCCCGTGCGCTGGCGACGGTGCTAGCCGGCGGCGTCGTTTCTGGTGTTTTGGGCGGTGAAATGGTGACGGCTACGATGAGCCTCATCCCCGGCCATGACTTCGCCGGCACCTATCTTGCATCAGCGTTCTTTGCCTTGGCCGGGATGATCACTCTGGCCGGCGCAAACTTCCCGAGTCCGGGTATCGTCGTCTCGGCGGGGCGCTCACTGCGCATCATAGCGCGCCAACCGCTGTTTATCGCCGCCGTCACATCGGGCGCGATCACCTATCTGTTGATGAATTTCCTGATGACTTCCGCGCCGCTGGCCATGCGGATGCATGACATGCCGCAGCATCAGGCGAACTTCGCTGTGCAGTGGCACGTTGTCGCGATGTATGCGCCAAGCTTCGGCACCGGCTGGCTGATTACCCGGTTGGGCGCGGCGCGGGTCACGGTTGCGGGGCTGATCGTCACCGCTGCCGCTGCCGCCATTGGTTTAGTGGGCGAGACATTCGCATATTTCACCCTGTCGCTGCTGGTGCTGGGTGTCGGCTGGAACTTCGGTTTCGCCGGTGCTTCGGCAATGGTGCTCGACACCCATCGCCCCGATGAACGCGCCCGCGTGCAGGCGCTCAACGACTTCATCGTCTTCGGAACGGTGATGGTCGGATCATTCCTCTCCGGCGGCGTGCTGTTGCATTACGGATGGGCCGTGGTCTGTTGGCTGGCCTTCCCGCCAATCCTTGCCGCACTGGCGGTGCTGCGGCTGTTTCGTGAAACAAGGACGGCTCAGCCGGCATGGTGACGTTATTGACATGAATTTTGTCGATCCCGCCTCTGCCCTTGGCAATGCGGGATCGCGACATTGAAATCAACAGATCGTGAAAACCTGAATGCTCAATCGCAGAACTTTCATTGTCGCAAGCGGGCTGGCAGAACTGCCGCCCAGACCTCAAGCACCAAGGAGAACACCATGAGCAAACGCGCCGTTATCGTTGTTGATCTACAGAAAGATTACCTGACCTCGGGCCGATTCGCGCTCGAAGGGATCGATCAAGTTGTCGCCAATGCCGCTAAGATCGTTGCCGCCGCGCGCGCTGCTGGCGTCAAGGTTATCAACATTCGTCACGAAAACCCTGCCGGTGCGCCCTTTTTCGCGTCGGGCACCGAGGGTGCGGAGATCGTTCCCGAAATGACGCCGCAGGCCGACGAAACCGTCATCACCAAGCACTACCCCAATTCGTTCCGCGACACCGATCTGAAATCCGTACTGGATGCGGAAGACATCACCAATGTCGTGATCGTCGGTGCGATGAGCCATATGTGCATTGACGCCACGACCCGCGCCGCTGCCGATCTGGGTTATGGCGTGACGGTCGTGGCGGACGCCTGCGCAACGCGGAATCTGGAGTTCGATGGTAAAAACGTTGCGGCTGCGGACGTTCATGCCGCATACATGGCTGCTCTCGCCTTCGCTTATGCCGAAGTGAAAAAAACGGGCGAGGTAGCTTTTAGCTGATCAGGATCAAATTTCGGCTGGCACTGCCAGCCGGGTTCTTATTGGGGGCATCTGAAATATTGCCATCCTGTCGCAAAACTCCCGCAGACCGTCCGAGAACTCTTTGCGTGATAGAGGTTAGCTTGTTCCCGGCGTGTACGGCAGCAGTTTAGTCAATTTCGAGGATTTTCCGTCTCCGGGGGCGCTTGGGCGGCCTTGATGGCGTGTGGCAGGCCCATTTTTTGCCAGTGACAGCGCAAGACAAGGCAGGCATCTTATGCCCGTAGTGCCGCTATCAGACCGGAAACGCCGATGAGAGTGATGGCTCGCCGGATGTTGTAGGCAAGCGCGGTCAGACTGAACTCGCCACGAACATTGTCGAGCCGACGCATCAGGAATGCGCCCTGGTTCATCCATTGCTTGATCGTGCCGAAGGGAAGCTCGACGCTTTCGCGTCGTCGGTCGAGAATGTCCGGTCAGGCGGCAAGCCGCGCCGCCATGCGATCGAGAACGGCTTCGTTCTCCAGTCGTGAGACGCGGCGGAAGCTTTTGGTACAGCGTTCGCGCAGATGACACGCCTTGCAAGCATCGCGATTGACATAATCGATCCTCACATTATCGCGCGATTTACCAAAATGACGCGGCGAAAGCACATGTTCACCGGGACAGAGATATACGTCCTTTTCCAGATCGTAGCGGAAGTCCTCCTTGGAAAAGAAGCCTTGAGCGACGGCGGGGCCGCGGATCGGCTTGGGCACATAAGCGGTGACGCCCGCTTTCTCGCAGGCCTCGATGTCCTCGATCTTGAAGTAGCCCCGGTCCGCGACTGCCTCGATGCGCTTGACCTCCAGCGTCTCCATCGCCGCCGCGGCCGTCGGCGCCAGCAGCCCCATGTCGAGAACTTGGTTGCTGACTTCCTGTTCGGCGATCAGCTTGTGCTTCACATCCACGGCGAGCTGGACATTGTAGCCGACGCCGACCTTGGTCATGCGCACCATGGCGCGGGCATCGGGATCGGTCAGCGAGATCTGGTCCTCGCCGGTGCGATCCAGCTCGTCCAGCAGCGCCTTGTGGCGATCCCGCTTGCCCTTGATCGCCGCGATCTTCTCCGCAAGGTCGCCGCCACGACCGTCAGGACCAGTGTCGCCGCCAACCTTGCCCTCATCGGCATCGCTCTCGTCGAGCCGCTTCATATAGTCGGCCAGCTTCTCGTCCGCCTCACGGATGAACTTCGCCAGCGACCTGCGCGTGAAGTTGCGATCCTTGTTGTTCACCGCCTTGATGCGCGTGCCATCAACGGCCAGCAACTCCCGGCCGAACAGGTCGAGTTGCCGGCATAAGATGACGAACTCGCGAAACACCTGCCGAAACGCGGAGCGGTTCACCCGGCGGAAGTCCGGCCTCAGGTGCCGCAGCAGCCAGATCACCTCGATATTGCGATGCGTCTCGGCCTCCAGCCGCCGGCTCGAACGCACCCGGTTGACATACCCGTAAACGTACAGCTTAAGCAGATCGGCAGGATCGAAACCCGGACGACCCGTCTCCTTCGCCGTCACGCGCTCGAAGCCAGCAGAGGCAAGATCAAGGCCATCAACGAAGGCTTCGATGAAGCGAACCGGATTATCCGGTCCGACATAATCGTCCACTGATTCAGGCAGAAGGAGTAGTTGTGAGCGGTCTGTTCCTAGTAGATGTGCCATGGAGAAATATATCATGGCAGGCTAGCGTAAGGAATCTCCGTTGAGGTTTTTAGGCCGCCTGCGGGAATTTTGCGACAGACGAGAAACGTGATGCGATGAATAGCTATCAATCGATTTCTGACCGAACGGGAATTCCTCTCCCAATGCTCTTGGTGCATTGGGTGGAAGGTGGCCTGACCGTTTATGAAAACTGGCAGGAGACGTGGCGGGAACGGATGCTCAATTCACCGCCGGCTCTTGCCAGCATCTATGATTTTCAATGGCTCAATGCGGATCAATCGCAAGATAATATCGGTCGGTGGTTAAATCCCGATCGTCAAAACGGCATGCGCTTTCTGCCCTTCGGGCGGGGCGGCGCTGGTGACTGCTACAGTCTGATTCCTATTACGCCTGACACGGCTCCGGTCGCTTTGATCTTTCATGATTCCGGCAAACTCCAATGGTGCGCCCGATCATTTGCCGAGTTTGCGTACATCAAACTCGTTGAAGCCTGTGCCGACTTCGATCACCTGCTAGATGACGATTTCTCGGAAGAGGAAGCTCTCCTGTGTCTATCAGCCGATCTGGCCAATGTTCGCCCGTCATTGCCCTCGGAACTGGCTCAACGGCTAGAACCTATTCTCACCCGAATTGAATCTGCAAGGAATGGCTCCAGCGCGGGGAATGGGATGGTGAGTTTGGTCAACGATCAAGAGCTCTCCGAGATAAATGAGCGTTTCTCCGTCGCGGGGTTTCCAGAGCAGAACTGCGTACCTCGGTGGCAGTGCCGATGAATTTCCTCCGTTCGTGATCGCCAATAACGACGCGAGGCTTTCGTCGCAAATATCCTATCTGTAGGAATTGTACGACAGTCACTTTGAGCCCTTAACCGTCACTCAGCCGTTACGCTCTGGATGTTATGTTGGCCCCCTTTCTCCAAGGGGACACCATGTCCGAACTCGAACGCTTCATGGCAGCGGCTTTGAACCTCGCAGAGGTAGCGGCTGACCTTTCCGCCAAAGCGTGGACCAGCGACTTCGCTGTGAGCTACAAGCCGGATGGTTCGTCATTGACTCAGGCCGACCTGTCCATTGAGGCGCGCTGGCGAGAACAAATAAGGCATCAGTTCCCCTCTCACGGCATTCTGGGCGAGGAATATGGGGTCGACACGGGGAGCAGCGCCTTCACCTGGGTACTCGATCCTATCGACGGAACCCGCCAGTTCGGGGCGGGCTTGCTGAATTTCGCCTCGCTGATCAGCCTATGCCGCGATGGCCTGCCGGTTCTGGGCATTATTGATTTGCCAATGCCGGGCGCACGCTACCTGGCGACGGAGGGGAAAGGCACCATGTTTTCAGGCCGCCCTGTCCGCAGCAGCGCCCAGCAAGACCTGGCGGAATCCGTGATCAGCCTTGCCAACCCGGACAGCTTTCGGGGAGCGCGCGCCGCAGGATACCAGAACTTGCACTCAACCGGGCGTGTCAGGGTATTTGATGGTGGCGTTGCGGCCTACGGTGCGCTTTCCCGAGGTCTTATAGACATCTGCCTGAACGGGGATGATCTGGACACCTACGACATTTGCGCCCTGTGCCCTGTGGTGCAAGAGGCCGGTGGCACGATCACCGATTGGAAGGGGCAGCTACTGTCTTTGGAATCAAGCGGGGCCATCGTCGCCTGTGCATCCTCCGAGCTTCATGCGGCGGTTTTGGATCAGATTTCGCCGACAAGCTGACCGGCAGCTTCGTCCGCAAAGCGGACTATCTGTCGCAAATATCCTGCAGACCGTCTGAAAACCCTTATCAGGAACCGCTCCGAGGGTTTTCGGACGGTCTGCCCGAGTTTTGTTGGGGTTTTGCGCCTGATATTTGCGCCGTCGCAGAATATGGATTTCCGCGACGGATTGCACGCGGTAGATTCCGGGCCGAACCACAGGAACGGAAGCGCCTTGCTCATCGGATATGCCCGCGTATCGACCGACGACCAGACCCTGGATCAGCAGCGCGCGGCGCTGAAGGCGGCGGGGTGCAAGCGCATCTTTGAGAAACAGGCGTCGGGAGCGAAGCGTGATTGGCCGCCGCTCGCCGCCATGCTCGACCAGCTCCGCGCCGGCGACGTGGTGACGGTGACACGGCTGGACCGCCTCGCCCGATCGACGCGTGACCTTCTCGACATTGCCGAGCGCTTGGACGCGGCCGAGGCCGGCTTGCGATCCTTGGCCGAACCATGGGCCGACACCAAATCGCCGGCCGGCCGTATGGTGCTGACGGTCTTCGCGGGCATTGCCGAGTTGGCCCAGTCGGCCCGAAGCTGCGATTTTGGCCAAATGAAGAACAAAGACGGAACACGGATTTAGGCAGGCCTGCTTTACGCGCCTGATTGATCGTCGACGCTCACCAGTGCTCGGTAAACAGTCATCCTGGAAACATTGAGATCACGCGCGACGCTGGCTTTGCTGGCACCGGCGGCAATGCGGCGTCGGATTTCATCGTCGTCAATGTTTTTCTTCCGGCCCTTATAGACGCCTTCGGCTCGTGCCGCATCGATCCCGGCGCGCTGACGGTCCTTGATGAACTTCAGTTCCATATCGGCAACCATGCCGAGGATGGTGACTACCATCTGCCCTATGCTTCCAGCCGTTGTGACTTCCGGCTCAAGCACGCGCAACGAAGCTCCCTTTTCTTCGAGTTCATGGAGCAGGTTGAGAACATCGCGTGTGGAACGGCCGAGCCGATCGAGACGCAAGACGACAAGCTCATCTTCGGCGCGCAAGAACTGCATGATCGTCTCCAGCTCCGTACGCCCGGTTCGCGATGCACCCGATCCTGTTTCCGAACGAACGGTCTCACAGCCTGCTGCCTTCAACCGGGCGACCTGGATGTAGAGATCCCGGTCCGTTGTCTGACACGGGCATATCCGACGCGAGCCATGGGGAGAATCCGTCGCATTAGGGTGGTTTCTTTCCTATATCGTCACATTGGTGGCGAATCCACCCTTTCGTGACATGTCTCTTATGTCACTTTCGATTGTTACTCTGAGGTGCACCCAAAAGCTACATTGCAATTCGGCCGAACGCGGTAAGGGCGCCCCTACCGCGTTCGAGAATTGCTGAGTAATTTTAGCGTGAGCCATTCAGCACCGGAAAATCAGGATTTTCGCGAAACGCAGAACGCGCCGGTCAAATCCTGGCCGTAAGCATTTTGATCCCGGCAAACGTAAAGAACGCCCCCAGAGCCAATTGAATTGGCCTTCGCGCTCTCGCGTAAAGCCGAATCATCGGCTGTGAAGAAAAAATAATCGCATAGCTCAGATGGATGAGCACAGAGAGCGCAGTGGTCCCAACGACGATCAGACCGGCAACCCAAGCTGGCGCATGAGGTTGCAGCCCAAGAGAGATAATCGCTACCCACGCCAGCGCAGCTTTCGGATTGGTCATCTGCACAAGACCCCCCCGCAGGAAGTGCCGCGGACCTGTCGTCCCCGCATCGTCAAACACTCGCGCGGCCACAGCCTGTTCTGCGGCTGCCGCTCGAAACGCTTTGTAGGCCAGCCACAAGAGATACATACCACCGACGATCTTGATGATCGTGATCATTGCGGCATAGCTGGTGAGCAGCGCCGACAATCCCGTCGCGGCGAGCGTTCCCCACAGGAATGATCCTGTCGATATTCCAAGCGCCAAGGCGATGCCTTGCGACCGCCCAAAGCTCATTGAAGTGCCCATGATGGCAAGCACATTAGGCCCGGGGCTCATCATTGCGATCAGAAATGCCGCGTATGCGAGCAGGATGCCGGGCAGGTAGACAAGCAGTTGATCCAAAGTCGTGCTCCTAGAATCTGACCAAACTATTCAAAATACGGGATGAACGGAACACGCTCACGCGTGGCCGTGCGTGGCAGCAGCTCAGCAATGGCCGCTTTGAAGTGAGCCGTCTCCTGGTGTTGTTGCCAACCGGCCTCGTCAACATAAAGCTCGTAGAGGAAAAAACTCGCGGGGTTACTCGGCGAGCGATACGGCAAGAAGAGCTTGACGCCGGGCTCAGCCGTAGTCGGGGCCACGAGGCCCTGCAGGATTGCGCCGACGGCATCCTCCTCCCCTGGTTTGGCTTCGATTGCGATTGCGACGACGAATCCAATGTTGAGGTCGGCGGGTGTATAGGATGGCTTTTTCATTCTGGCCTCTATCGGGGAGCATAATAAAAAGAAGGATAGCGCAGCATCGACATACAATGCTTCGGTCCCAATCGAAGTGTCCCAGTCTTAACCGGAGTACGAAAGGTTGAGTTGATCTGTCGCAAGGATGTCACGCGGCAAGCCGTCCAAAATCGATCCGGCTATTCAGGTCGAGGTCGAAACGGCCATAAGGATTGACGTGACGGTAGATCAGCGGTGTGAGGCCGCGATAGTCCTCCTGCGTCATCCGGCCCGCCCATTTCGGCTCCACGAGCACGGTCTGAAGCATGCGGTTATTCACATAGACAAGCGACGCCTGCAGCAAATGCAGCGCGAAGGCGGAGACTTCCTGTTCGTCAATCCGGTTCGTGGCAATCTCGCCACCCTTGCCGAAGAAAACGAAGCCGTTGGCACTGTTCCAGTTCTCGACGACATTCAGGCCCTCGTGGATTTCCCGGCGAAACGCTTCCTGACGAAGATATCGGCATAGGAATATGGTCTTGACCGCACGGCCTAGCTCACTCAGCGCCTTGTAGGTCGGGTGCATCACTTCGGCACGGGCGAACCGGCGCAGGATTGCTTCCGGGTCGGCCGTTCTCGTCTGCATGGCAGCGGCATATTTTACCATCTCGTCATATTGCTGCTCGATCTCCTCCCAATTGATCGCACCGGAGAGGATCGGCAGGAGATTCGGCAGCCGCGTACGCATTGACGCTTCCGGGAGTGCTAGCTTCTGGCGAGCAGTTGCTTTCAGGCGCGGAGCGAGCTCGAATCCCAGAAGGCGGCAAAACGCGAAGCCGACCGCGCTCTGACCATGGCTGTCGACATACTTGCGCTGGATTTCCATGTCGGTGCAGTGACGAAGCACTCCTTCGATCATGGAGGCGACCTCCGAAGACGAGCACCGCTTGAGCTGGGAATAAACGCAAGTCGCGCGTTTCTCGACATGCCAGTAGATCATGACGCCTCGGCCGCCATAGCGAGCATGCCATTCTGTCATGAGATTGCGATCCCAAGCGCCGAACTTCGTGGAATCGGACGCGCATGCCGTACCGGCGTCACCCCAGACGGCAGCATTGCGGATCGCCAGGATCGCGTTTGCAACCCGTGCGCACGCCTCCCTCAGCGCCGGCGCGTGGATAAAGCGGCGGTGAACATGCAGCAACTCGTCGTAGCTGACATCATTTGTCGCGCCGGCGATCCGCTTGAGCCCGGCATTCGTGCCAAGACCATAAAGGCACAACAGAAGCCGCCGATCCAGCGCCTCGCGCGACAGGGCAACTCTCGACGCCGACGTTTCGAAGGCCTCCAGCAGACCGGTATCGAGTGCGGCCTCCTTCAGAACGTCGAACAGTCCCGTCATCGGCCAGCGCTGACCGATCTCGCCCTTGATCGCTTCAAGCCCCTTTGGCTCCGGCAGAGGCTTGAACGGTGTGATCGATATGCGATTTTCGCCGCGACACAGAATCCGGACCTTATCGTTTCGAGGGATCGTTGCGTTCAGAAGCAGCAACTCATGCTCAAGCTTCTGGCGGATGCCGGTCGTGAACGCTCGCGCATCCGGGGTCAGGTTCAGGCCTGTGGAGTAGGCGTCACGGCGGATTTCGAAGTCCTTGGGAAGATCGTCGTCAGGGTTGCGATAACGGTCCGCGCCGACAATCCAGATCTCCTTGGAACGGATGCGGTCACGCAATTGGGTGAGTACGCAAAGCTCGTAGCTGATCCGGTTAACACGACCATCGTCATCGATGACCGAACTGCGCCATCTGGCCGGAATAACCTCGTCGATCGGCACATCCTCCATCGGCACAAACCGGCAGCCATCATCCACTTTGCTCCTGATCCAATCCAGCGCCGCCAGAACAGGGCGCCACACGGTGTTGTTCGACCGGAATTCCAGAACGGAAAGCAGGCTTGGCAGCATGCGCCGGTAGTGATTGGCCCAGGACGAGCGCATTACCTGATATATACGCCGGTCGAGAGCCCCTTTTGCCTGGCTCTCCTTGACGATCGCCGCCAGCTTGTCCCTACCGACGATCGGGAAGATGACATCGCAGACGCGCCCCGCGGGCTCGTCGATCGAAGCGCTGGCGATCTCGACCAGCAGCCGTTCCTTGCCGTAGACCCGTTCGATGTCCTTCGCGATATCGCCTACAACCTTGCGTTTCGAGCGCGTCCCGATCTTGTGGACCGTCTCGATCAGGAGATCGATCATCGCGTCCGTCAACTGTGTCTCGCGGGACAGAAGATAAATCGCATACAGCCCGATCTGTCGCGCAGGTGCATGTCGGCGCATCTCCGAGGCCTTTTCTCCTCCGACACGACGAACGACTTGCTCTACCCAGGACTTTCCGACGATCGAGAGAAGGTCCCGCGGCAGATCGAGTTCCTTGCGCGAAGGTCCGTAAATATGCCGGTCCCGGCACCACAGGAAAACATGCTCAAGAATGGCGCCAATCGACTGCCCGGTCGGGCACAGTTCATCAGCTATCCACGATGTCAGTTGCTCTCGATCTTCCCGCTTCAGACGCCGAAAGCCGAGGTGCTGCAAAATCTGCCCGCAATGTCGGCGGGCGGTCCGACCAGAGAAATCGTAGTGGTTCACCGCTTCAGCTGTGAGGCCGAGTTGCTCAGCCAGATACAAAACGCCATCAGGGGGGATCGCCGCATGATCCGGCACAAAGAAGCCGTGCGCGACGAAGAACTTAAGCTGGACCGCAAACCCCAGCTGCGCCAATTCCGGTATGCCATTCACTAAAGCAATGTCGGAAAAGTTCAGGCTCCAGCGATTAGCCAGATCCTCACTCGAAAGACCAAAACTCATAGTTCCACTCCGGTTACCGGAGCGGACCGTCATTCCTCCTCAGGCAAGCCGTCAACTACGTCCGCGATGTTCCCACAACGTTCTTCACTTGGCCAAAATCGCAGCTTCGGACCGACTGGGCCTACATGCGCGATATGAAGCTGAGATGCCACGCGGAGCAAGCTTCCAGCCGCGAGGATTTTGATAGGGCATTTAAATTGGCGAAGGTTCATCACTTGTCCATGCGTCACGATCCGCCCCACATACTTCAGCTACAATTTCATGCTCGCTTTCACCAGACGAATCCAAAGGCATTTGTGTCCAAATGAACTTTCCCTACCCCTACATTTCGAAACAGCTGCATAAATTAGGCTCTGCGAAATGCTATAACGTGACAAAATATGGGGATGCGGCGAGATATGAGATTGTCTGTTGGTTTCCACGCGGAACTGAGCCGTTTTGGAGTGAACCCTTCGGGCTGGACCACGGGACACGGAAAAACTGATACGCCCATTCCACGAAGCTCCTGGCCGCGAAGTTTTCCCGACCAGATCCGCGCGCCCACCCGAAGGGCCCGTGTCGCCCCGCGCAAGTTCTTGAAGCCGCGCGCCAGATCAGCAAAATCGTCCAGATTGAGAGGAAGAGGCATTGTCTCTTCAGCACGGGTCTCCGCGTACCAGTCCCCCAGCTTCTTAATGTCGAATGCCTTGACTTCAAGGCACACCCGCCGACGCTGCCTCCTGGCAAGTGCGAAACGTAGTCAGGGTAGACCTTGCTGCGAATCCATTTCAAACCATACTTTCGAGCGTCAGGACCGGATCATCGACACCGTTCACAAACGCCTCTTTACGTGCCCGCGATGATGCCGGGTCAACGTCTTCGACGATAGCTTCTATGTATTTCAAGGCAGCCTCGGCGGTGTCCGTGGCTCCTTGCCGACGCATTACCGGATTGTTGGGAAACCACACCCCTCCGCCGGAAAGGAATGTCGTGCCGCCCCATTTGTCGGTGCTTTCGACGACAAGCACCTTTGCACCATCGTCAGCAGCGGCAATTGCGGCAGCCAATGCAGCCGCACCGGTGCCAGCGACCAACAGATCTACGGTGGTGTCCCATTCTTGCGGCATCACGAAGGTTCCTTATTCTAGGCACGAAGCAAGATTCGCGTGACGTCTTTCAATCTGCTCGACATCGCGGACTAGAACGCCTCGAAGCACATGGTTGAGGCTTCCAGAAGCGTCTCGGAGATGATCATCTCGGGCGTACCCGCCCTTGTTCTCACCTCGTTCAGGACGCGAGGCAGATCGTCGGTCTCTATGTGATAGAGCGCCAGGTAGCGATGCGAGATAGGGGCGTTTCCGGCGTCGACGATCTCGATACCCTGGTCCGTCATCACCGATTGATAAGGCGCCAGCTTGGACCGCTCAGCGCCGACCACGCCCGGAATCTTCAACAGGTCCGGAACGTGTACGGTATCATACCAACGGTTGAACTCTTCATCCGTGCGCTCGACCGCATTGGTCAGCACGATCCATGTATATCGCTTCACCATAGCCTACTCTCCCGATCTGATGTTGATGTTTGTCTCAACCGCGGCCACAAGCGCGAAAGCTCTATCTTCTCCCGCGTGAACCGACGGCATCTGTTGGCCTGTTCTTTTCTGTGCAATCAGACCAGGGAGTCTGGATATTTGACAAGGAAGCCTCCATCGACGGCCAGTCCATGCCCCGTCGTAAATCCCGAATTGGGGCCAACGAGATAGAGGGCGGCTTGGGCGATCTCATCCACCGTTCCCAGGCGATTCATCAGGCCCTGGCCCTCCATGTCTTTTCGGCGACCGGCCTCGGTCATCAGCTCGCGAGTGATGCCCGTCAGGATCGTGCCGGGATTGATCGAGTTGGCGGTTATCCCGTATTTGGCGAGCTCAACGGCGAGGCTGATCGTCAGGCCGGCGATGCCATGTTTGCTGATGGTATAGGCACCCATTCCCGCACGGGCACGCAGTGCGTTGGTGCTCGCAATGTTGACAATCCGGCCGGCGCCCGACTTCTTGAGTTCGGGGATAGCACGCAGGCATAAGCGAAATGGTGCGTTCAGATTGACATCCATCATCCTGTCGTACTGCTCTAGTGTCAGTTCCTCGAGCCCGACGAACTGGAAGATGCCGGCGGCATTGACGAGAATGTCGAGACCACCCTTAGCGACAGCCGCCGAGACCAATTGTTCCGGGGCACCAGCCGCGGTGATGTCAGTGGCGACGGTGGTTATGTTGCTGTTCTGGCCATGCGCGAGTGAGAGCTTGTCGCCATGGATATCCGTGGCGACGACATGAGCGCCTTCGCGCGCGAACAATTCGGCTATCGCCCGTCCCATACCGTCCGCCGCTCCGGTGATGACTGCGACCTTGCCCTTGAGAATATCGGTCATGGTGGCCTCCTTTATCCGTGGGCGGCCCAGGAGTAGCCCTGGACGGTGCCGCTCTGCTTCGCGTCGTCATATGCCTTCTTGTAGGATCCTTGGCGGATGTCGGCGACGAGATCGACATGGGCCGGCGTCCAGCCGAGCTCGGATCTTGTTTTGGGGGATCTGATTCGGCTGTTGACGGCGAGGCCGAGATCCACCCAGGGCGCACCCCAAAGCTCGACGGCTTCGTCGTAGGTGAGACTGCGGGTAGGGCAACCGGTGACCTCACCGACGGCCTCAGCGATCGTGCGGAAGTTCACTTCGCCGGCTACGACGTGGTAGACGCTGCCGGGAGTGCCCTTCTCGAAGGCAAGGCGTGACACCGTCGCCACGTCGTCGACGTGAACATGCGAGTAGAGATTGAGCCCTTGGCCTAGATAGCAGACGGTCCCGGTCTTGCGTGCTGACTCGAACAACTGCGGGACCTGGATGCTGCCTGCGTGACCCCAGATCAGCGGAGGCCGGATGATGAACGTGCGCAGGCCTTCCGCTGCCGCGTCGCTGAGGAGCTTTTCTGTGGTCAGTCTGATGGCTCGATTGCGAAGCGGCTCGAAAGGGTAGGGGTCGTCTTCGGCCGCCGTATAGTCGTTCCAGCCGCCGTCACGAGCAGGCGTGGAGACAACGCCGGATCCGGAAATGAAAACGAACGATCGGCCCGGCCTGCCGAAGCTGCCGATCAACTCGCCGATGACCTGCCGTTCGTCCTCGAACGGGATGGTTGCGGCGAAGGCGATTGTATCGAAGTCTTCAAGCTGACCTTTGAGGCGGTCAATCGCAGTCAGATCACCTTCAATCGGCGTGATCCCTGCAGACGAAAGAGCGTTTGTGCTCTTCTCGCTACGCGCCAGCCCATAGACATCGCTGCCCGCTGATTTGAACGCATGCGCTAGACGTCCTCCGACATATCCGGTTGCGCCAATAACGAGTGTCTTCATTGCTTTTCCTCCCATTTAGAAAAGGTAGACGCGCAGTCGGTAATATGCAGCCGATGGGCGCTTCTGATTGTGTTGTCGATGTCATGCTCGCCTGCTGGCCAAGTTCCTCCGACCAGGCCTGCAAGGATCGTCTATTCTTCAGCGGGCCGTGAGCCCTCCGTCCACGACGACAGCCTGTCCCGTTATGAAGGAGGCGTCGTCGGAGGCCAGGAAGGCGACGACCTTCGCGATTTCCTCGGGCTTTCCCCAGCGCCCCATGGGCACACGCAGCGTTTGGGTGATAAGGACCCGGCTCTCCGCCTGGGTGGGACTCATCCGGGCGGTCATCGGTGTTTCGATGTAGCCGGGGCAGACCACGTTCGCGCGGATTCCGTCCTTAGCATATTTGAGAGCTGTGTCCTTCGTCATGCCAACGACGCCATGTTTCGCGGGGCCGTAGCCGACGGGACCGATCGAACCTGTGATCCCCGCTATCGAGGCGATGTTGATGATCGACCCGCCACCGGCTTGCTGCAAATGAGGGATACATGCGCGTACGGCGCGCCAGGTCCCGAGGAGGAACATGTCGACGTTGCGTTCGAAATCCTCGTATTGGTCCGTGCTGGTCTTGCCGGCAGAGTTGACGACGATGTCGAGCCGTCCGAACCGGGAAACCGCGTTCTCGATGCTGGCGCGAACGGAGCCATCATCGAGAACATCTGTCTGGCTGAAGATCGCCGCTCCGCCGTCGCCGACAATCTTATCCACGATCACTTGTCCCGCCGTCTCGTCCACGTCGGAGACGACGATCTTTGCACCGCTAGCAGCAAGGGCCAGTGCGGTGGCTCGCCCAATCCCGCTGGCTCCGCCAGACACCCAACACACCTTGCTTGCCAGGCTGGCGTAGATCGTGTGCTCCATATATTCAGCCTTCCGTAGATTTCATAAGTTCATGCGGTCACGACGATTAAGTTCGGGAGATCGCTCTGTAGCTGCGCGTTCGGCGGTCTGTGGAACTGCCAGACGCAGATGCTATCTATCGTTCCCTTCGGTGGAGAGCGATAGCTACGGGCATTGGTCAGACGATCAGGCGGCTGGCTCGTAGACAGCGCTCGTGACCGAGTTTTTGGGTGAACGGCGGAACCGCTCGGTTATCAGGCCATCGAGATCGGCTTTGACGAGGAGTGCGAGGCGTTTCGATCCCGGACGGATCTGGTTGATGCCGCCGCCGTTCAGCCACAGGCCGCGCTGACCGGTCTGCCCCCAGATGTTTGCCCATTCGCCTTCGGCATCGAGCGTAGCGATATCGCCGACACGTTCCGCGACGTCTTCGCCGAACCATTCGGCAACCTCGACCTTGCGGTTCTGGTAGCCGGTCGCAAGAACGACAAGATCGGCCTCGATGATCGTGCCGTCGTCGAGTTTCACACCGTTGGAAACGAATTCCACGACACGGCTGAACTGTTCGATCTTGATGCCGCCATCGACAATGATCTCGGACGTACCCTTGTTCAGATAGTAGCCGCCACCGGTTCGCAGGAACAGGTCGAGCCATCCCATGCCATTGACGCCGTCGCCGAGGCGCAAGCCGGCCGCAGTCAGCCCCTCCAGCAATTCGGCATCGAGCCCGGTCGCCATCTTGTGATAGCTCTGGCTGAGATATTCGCGAATGGGATTGATCAGACCGATACCGTAGCGGATGTCGACCAGTTCCGTCGGAATGTTCGGATCAATATAACCGGCATAGGCCAGATTGGCGGTGTCGATGTTGCAGACGATAACAGGGCTACGCTGCAGCATCGTAACTTCGACGCCATTCTTGTACAGATCGCCGGCAATATCGTGCGCGCTGGTCGCCACGCCGACGATGATCGCCTTTTTGCCTCCGAGTTCGGACGCCTGTGTGTAGTTGGCCGAGTGGAAAACCTTCCCCTTGAACGTTGAAAGACCGGGAAACTCCGGAACGGACGGCTTTCCACCGATGCCGCCGGTCGCAAGAATGATATGGCGCGGATGAAGGATGCGCGTGCTGCCGTCCGCCAGCTTGATGGTTGCCGTCCACTGGTTGGCCTTGTCGTCGTACTTGGCATCGAGAAACTCGGTTGACGTCCACACGTTGAGATCCAGATATTGTGCGTAGATCTCGAGCCAATTCCCCACGACATCCTTCGGCAGATACTCCGGATAATGTCTGGGAAACGGCAGGAAGGGGAACCCGTTCATTTCCACGGGGTTGTGAAGGACAAGCGAACCGTAGCGCTTGTACCAGTTGTCGCCAACCCGCTCGTTCCTGTCGATGATGAGCGGGCTGACGCCCAGTTGTTCGAGATGGGCGGCCGCGACGAGACCTGCTTGGCCCGCGCCGACGATCAGAACTTCGGGATCGCGATCGATGAACTGCCGCTTCAGGGCGTGGTGTTCTTTCCATGTTTGCCCGGGAACATCCGGCGTGAAGCCGCTTCCACGGGGATGGAGTTCCGGCTGTTGTGCTCCGTTCAGGCCTTCCAGTCGCGTGTATAGCGCGCGCACCTTAAACCCGAACGGGGATTGGTCGTCCGGGATGCCATTGAAAAGCGCTACGCCGGAGCCATTCGCAGTGTCGAACTCGAGGAAGGCCTCGACTACGGTCGAACCGCCGACATCGAGGAAATGCGGAGCCGGCCAGCTTTCCGAGGTCCTGAAGTTATGCGGACGGATCTCGTCCGCGACGGATACCAGGGCTTCGAGCACGGCATCTCTGCCATGGAACTGACGGAAGTCCCATGTGAGAGCACCGTTGTCCCGAAAGTACGATACCTCGGTGAACAATTCTTTCAGAGCTTGCGTGCTCTTTGCTGAAATCGCTTTGTCGAAAGCCGTCATCCATTTTTCGACCTGGCCACGAACTTGTATATCGTTCAACGTTATTCTCCTTCTTACTAACTTTTATTGGCTGAACCAGCCTGTCTTGAGCGCAGTAAGTTGCCATGCCCATGCAGTCTCAGCCGAAATCAGGCGTGTTCAGAAGCCCTGAACGCGCTGGCAGGTTTCTTGTCAGTGGGGCTGATTGAAAATGCTGGTCGGTCTCGCCGCGTGTTGCCCGGCCGTACCATCGCGTCGATACGCGGGGGCACGGACCGCTCGTGGCAGGACACGGCAAGGCAGCCTTGATGCGATTGCAGAAACTCGGGGGAAATAGTCAATGCAGGACGAAACATCGGCTTGCAGAGCCGGTCCACATCGCCTTTGTCGTTCATAGAAATTGGCGTCGCTGCGCCGCCAGCAAGATGAAGCGCAAAATAGCGCGCCCCGCTGAAATCATGCATGGACAATCCTCCCTGACGTCCATACCGGCAGCGGCACCAAACGTACCAATCTGCCGGTTTCTCCCATGTTTGGAGAGTCCGACAGAATGATGACAGCGGCAACGTCATTCCAGGATTTGTTCGCAGAGAGAACAGCGGGTTAGACTAAGCCGACAGATTTGCGATCGCCGACTCCACGTCACGGATGCAGCTTCTGAGCCGGTCAAGATGCCGCTCCGCGGCTTTCGTGGTGGTCATGGCGGATCGAAAGAAGACGATGTTGATCGCACCAACGACCCCCGAAGGGCCGTGCACCGGTAGCGCGATAGCACTGATATTGGCCTCCATTTGACCGGAAGAGGAGGCATACCCGGTATCGCGTGTGGCATTGAGTGTCTGGGCCAGTATTGCCCTGTTGATGATATCCTTGGCGTCCGGGCCTCCCTGGCTTTCTACGATCGCCAGTGACGCCTCCAGTTCCTGGGGTGTCATGGCCGACAGGATTGCCTGTCCAAGCGCAGACCGCACAAGGAGGCGTTTCTTGCCGACCACACGTCGATGTATCGACATCGGGCTCATCTTGTGCGTTGAACAGCGGATGGTAACTGCACCTCCCATGAAGCTGGCAAAGTCCGATGGCCACAGGATATCATGGGTTAGCTCGCGCAGGTGAGGTGCGACTGCCTGGGCTATAACGTCGTCATCTTTCACCCCTTCAGCTATATGAGCCATTCTGGCGGTGAGGGCGATCGCACCGTCCTCCTGACGGCGCACCACATAACCGAGCCCTACCAGAGTACTGACAATCCTGTAGAGCGAGGAGCGGTCGATATCGACATGGCTCGCAAGGGTCCCGATCCTTGTCCAGCCCAACTCACTGAGTGTTTCCAGCACATTAAGTCCACGGGCGAGTGATCGTACGTCCTTATATGGACCTTCGCTGATAGCATCCACGTTCAATATCTCCTCATGTTCTCCCTGAGAACATTTTCACAATGCCGATTGTTGTTGGTCAATCGTTTTTTCATCTTCGCGCATATGCCGACATTCAGGTGTATTCGCTTGCGGAGGCGGAGGCTGCGCAAAGGACTGGGCTGGAAGTGCGGCCCAGATGATCTGGTTCATGCCTCGAAAGGAGGTTCGAGGAAGCGGCGAGGCGCGTTTGGGAGCGCGCCAGCAAAAGTGCCGAGAGGCCCAACCTCTTGTGTTGAGCGACGAGATTGAGGTCGCTCCCATCAGGGCAACTTGTGAAATTATGGGGAGGACTAGATGAGAAAACTGAAACTCGCGCTGTCGGGAAAGTTCATTCTGTTTTGCGGTCTGGCTGGCACAGCAAATGCCCTGGACATCCAGCCTTACGACGTTTTGCCCGCACCACCGGGGACGGCTGCCTGGACGACCTATATTTTTTACGGCAAATCGAATACCGCGTATCTCAACGGCGATGAAGTCGGCGGCGATCTCAAGACGCTTTCCGTTTCACAGCGTCTGACCTACTATTTCGATATTCTGGGTCATCCTGCCCTGATTACAGGCATCGTTCCCTATGTCGATCTGAGGGATGCCAATCTTGCCGGAGTTCCGCTCAACGATACGAACGGGATCGGCGATACCACGCTCGCTTTCACCTACTGGCTCTACAGCGACACCAACACCAATCGTCATCTCGATATAACCGCGTATCTTGGTATTCCGACCGGCAAATACGAGCCTGTTGACGCATTGAACGCCGGCAGCAACCGCACCTCCTACGCATTGCAGCTCAATGGTGCGTATGGTTTGGGGTCTGACTGGCTACTGGAAGGTTCCATGGACGTTTCGTTCTACCGAGACAATACGAATTCCGGCGGGGCAGGCGATGTTCTGGAACAGGATCCGACTTACTCCGCCCAACTCTGGCTCAGCTATGCAGCAACACCCCAACTATCGTTCTCGGCCGGTTGGGGTGGGTTCTGGGGCGGTGAGCAGAAGTTGAATGGAATTGCCAACGGTTTCGATTCTGACCGTCAGCAGTTGCGTGCTGCGGTCTCTTGGTGGATCAACCCCACGCTGCAGGTTCTGGGCCAAGTCAACAGGGATTTCGAAGTCAAAGGCGGCTTCGAGGCCGATACCTCTTTTCTATTAAGGATCAGCAAGCTGTTTTGATGGCTCGGAGCAGACCAGCTTTCCACTGAATTTATCTGGAGCTGAACGGGCCTAGATAGAGATGAGGAGTAGAGAAGTCTATGGATAACGCTGAGATCGTGGTGTAGCTGGATAAAGGCTGTCACCAATGGTTTTCGGTATCGTCGGGTATCAATGGCTCAGAAACTCCCTACATCATGGGCGGAAACCACAGGAGGCCTGAGTTTCGTAAACACCCTCGTGTTAGATTTTCTGCTGCATCTCGAACTCAACGAACGACAACATCCCGTTCCGCTGAGACGCTTTATCGGATTGAACGTATCAGAAAAATCTCGGTCTGCATTGCAGACGACGTGAGGCGATCATTTGATCTCAACGACGCCGGGAGGATGCTGGAGTTCTGATGATGACGCGGGCTAGAATTCGAGTTCAAGCGGGATCGCCAACGGTGCTCACATCGACGACAATGAAATGCGGGTTCTGGTCTCTGACGTACGACCATAGGTTAATGGGAACTTTTACGTGTTTGTTTTCATGTCACTCCCAGCGGTCAACAGCAATGGCACCAGAATCAAGGCAATGACAGGAAAAGCAAGGCTGTTGAGGCCACTCCATCCCGATGTGCTGAGAATTGGCCCCGATGAAAGTGAAGCAAGTGCGACAGAGCCAAAGACCAGAAAGTCGTTAAGCCCCTGCGCACGGCTACGCTCACCGGGTTGATGTGTCCCGGCAAGCATACTAGTCGCACCGATGAAGCCAAAATTCCACCCGATGCCAAGTAGAATCAGCGAACCCCAGAAATGCGCTACTTGCAGTCCAAGCAGACCAACTATAGCAGCCGCCGCGATTAGGAGCAAACCAAACGCGGCGACTCGCTCCGCCTTAAACCGTTGAATGAGGTGCCCGGTGGCAAAACTCGGCGCAAACATGGAAAGCGCATGCCACTGAATACCTAATGTTGCATCATCGATCGAGATACCACAACCGACCATCGCCATGGGTGCAGCGGTCATCATCAGGTTCATCAGCGCGTAGGATACCACGCCTGTTGCGACGGCCAGAAGGTAGCGTGGGCTTCGAAGGAACGCGCCGACGGTTCGCCCTCTATCGCGGGCTTGAACCGGTGTGACATCGTGATCGACCGCCCTGAGTTGAGAAAGCACCAAAATCGCAAGAACCGCGAGACCGGTCTGGCTGACAAACGCGCCCGCGAATGGAACTTCAGGTGCCAAGTTTCGAGTCAGGATCACAAGCTGTGGACCAATGACCGCAGCGAATAAACCACCGATCATGATCCATGAAATTGCCCGAGGTTGGCGCTCTTTGGGCACTCCATCGGTCCCGGCAAAGCGATAGCTTTGGACATAGGAGGCATAGAGGCCTGCCCCGAAACAACCGAAACAAAAAAGCCAGAAATCCGCTCTGTACAGTGCAATACTTGCGATCCCTCCGCCTAAGACGCCGATGGATGCACCAATGAGATAGGCCCGAGGACGTCCCAAACGTCGCATGAGGAAAGCGGCAGGAAGTGTGCCGAGCGCCATCGCGAATGTATAGGCAAAGACCGGTAGCGTGAAAAGCACTGGCGAGGGTGCGAGACGCTGCCCGATCATTCCCCCCAATGCGATAATGATGGGACCTCCCGAGGCACCTAACATCTGTGCCAGGGTCAGGACAGCAACGTTGCGTCTAGCAGCGCGACCTGTGGTTTCATGAGTGGCTTGCATTGGTAACCTGTTTGCGCCGCAATGGCGTTACTAGTAGCGTGCGTCTTCAAGGCCGCAAAATGGATCGACGGGACTGTTGCCGCTAAAGGGAGCGTCGCCAGTGATACAGGCTAGAACAGCGCGCTGCATCTCTTCGGTCGAATTGTATGCGTTGACGTAGGTCGGCATCCGTGGTGCGTCGTAAAGGTAGTAAGGAAACCCGAAACTGAGCATGGCTGTGGGAAGATCGAACCAAGGTCGTTTCATGCTGTGGCTGAAATGGCCGGTTAGGGCGGTCCAGTCGAGCCAGATCCTGTTGCGGCAAAGAAGTGTTTCGTCGGCAAAGGCGAATAGGACTAGATCGTGTCCCTCACACGCAATTGGTTCTCCCGCGATATGTTCGGTCACCTCAAATCCCCTGTCTCGGAGCAGGTGCGGTAGGACAAGTGGAAATTTCCCGTCGATGGGATGAAGTACGTCGAGACTTGCGAAGTAGATGCGCCGATATTTTTCGGGCGTAATTGGCAGTAGGTTCTGGACATCCTTGACTAAAGTAGGCGCAAGCGTTGTTGCTCTGTCTGCGACAGTTTCAATTTCTGAAGAGCCGATCTTTTCAAGTCTGGCAGGCCTTGATTCAATTTCACGCTGATCCAGCCGAAGCGCCGCTTTCATCCCAAGTACCCTTAAAAGCGCCATGTCGATGCGTTCACGAGATAGATAACCGCTCTCAATTGCAGCGCGGACATTGGCAATATCGCGGGGGAGGTCTCTGGTGAATAGTACCATGTCACACCCGTTTCGAAGCAATTCCACCTTCGCGTCGACGAGGCCAATGAACGAAGTCAGCCCCGCCATTTCGGATGCGTCCGAAACAATAACACCATTGAATCCAAGTTTGTTTCGCAAAAGGGTTTCGTTCAGGAGAAGCGAAGCTGATGCCGGACGAAACGCGTCGATGCCGGCTTCGGGATCGATCGAACGAACAAAAGACGGCAAAGCGATATGGGCTGACATAATGCTCAGCGCTCCCGCCGAGATGCCGGCGCGGTACATTCGTCCGAATTCTCTTTCCCACTCGTCCATCGTCAGGGGATTAATGGTTGTGACAGTGTGTTGGTCCCGATCATCATATCCTTCGCCTGGCCAATGCTTAAGGCAGGCGGCGATCCCGGCTTTCTGTAGTTCGTCCAATTGAACAAGGGCGTTGCCGAGTACCCGGTCTGGATCGCTACCGTATGAACGCGTGGCAACGATCGCCGAGCGCCAGGACGCATTGATGTCTAGAGCAGGCGTAAAGCTCCAGTTAATTCCAACCAACGCCGCTTCAACCGCCATCGCCCGCGCAACGTCACGACTTACTGTGAGATCATCGGCGGCGGCCACTGCCAAGGGGCTGGGGAACGTCGCTCCGAATTTAAAACTCATTCGCGACCCTTCGAGATCGGCAGAAATCAGTAGAGGAACTGTCGCATCGGTACGCATTTGGTCGAGCATTGCCAGTTCTTCGAGCGGGCCCTCTTGGAACACCCGTGTTATTCCCCCAGGCTTAAGTCGCCTAATTTCATCCACCCAGCCTGCAGTCGGTCCGCGAACACCAATATTGAACAATTGGGCGATCTGTTCGTCAGCAGACAAACTGGCCGCGGTCTTTCGCACCCAGTCGACTGCCTTCGCATCGAGATGGAAAGGCGATTTTCTCAAAAAGCTAAGGTCTGCAATCATGTTAAGTCCTTTTGAAACGACTTCGGCGTTTCGATCATGGCATTTTTGCTGCGGGGTCTATGAATGGATGGACGCAGCAGCGTCAGGTGCTCTGCTTGAGCTGAGAAAGGAGATTGCGTCGCTCTGTTTGTCGGATGGGATCTGCAATGGGGGCAGATAGCAGAAGGCGCTTGGTGTAGTCGTGCGCGGGTCTGGCGGTCACCTGATCACAGTCGCCGAACTCGACGACTTCACCATTCCGCATGACTGCCACTCGGTGAGAAACGTAACGGACCACCGCAAGATCGTGCGTAATAAACAGATATGAGACGCCGGTTCGTTCCTGGATATCTATAAAAAGTTCTAGAACTCGCGCTTGGGTTGATAGGTCTAAGGCCGAGACCGGTTCATCGCAAATTATCAGTCGCGGCGACAATGCCAATGCCCGGGCTATCGCCACGCGTTGACGCTGTCCGCCGGAAAACTCGCGCGGGAAGCGCGATGCCGAGTCCGAGGGTAGAGCGACCTGATCGAGAAGACCACGAACACGCTTTCTTGCATCCTGTTCAGAAGAAATCCTTCTGGCAATTATAGGCTCGATCAAGATTTCTTCGATTGTCATCGCCGGGTTTAGCGACGTGAACGGATCCTGGAAAACGGCTTGGATCTCGGCGGACTGTTTACCCCGCTTGCGGGGTGGCAAGCCACCAATATCCTGGCCGTGGAATACAATGCGTCCAGCAGTTACAGGACCGATGCCTAGAATGGAACGACCAAGAGTTGATTTGCCCGAACCGCTTTCGCCGACGAGGCCAACGGTCTCCCCGGGACGGATGTCGATGCAGACCTTCTTGAGAACGTGATGGGCGGCAAATCGGACATCAAGGTCGATAACGTTGACCAAGGCTTCAATGGTCTTCATGACAGAGCCTCCGATGTTTGCGGCATCGTGTAATTGCGTGTTGATTTGTCATTGAGGATCGCGGCGAGAAGGCTGCGCGTGTAGTTATGTTTCGGCGACGAAAAAAGCGTGTTGACATCATTCACTTCGACGATTTGTCCGTTCTGCATGACAGCCACGTGGTCGCAAAGGTCCGCAACGACACCGAAATTGTGTGTGACAATTAGGATGGCCATGCCAGTGTCGCGTTGAATTTCACGCAAGAGCTCGAGTATCTCGGCCTGCACAGTGACGTCGAGCGCGGTCGTGGGCTCATCGGCAATCAAAAGGTCGGGATTACATGAAATCGCACCAGCGATAAGTACGCGTTGCGCCATGCCGCCAGAAACCTGATGCGGGTAGGAATCAAAGACCCTTTTCGGATCGGGCAGGCCCACACGCCTGAGCAAATCCAACGCGCGCGCGCGCGCCTCAGTGCGATTCAGCCCCAAGACAGTTTGCAACGGTTCCATGAGTTGAAATCCAATCCTAAAACACGGATCGAGGTTCGACATGGGTTCTTGAGGGACGTAGGAAATGCGTTTGCCGCGAAAGGCCACAATTTCTCGATCAGAAAGGGACGAAAGCTCTGTTCCATCGAAGGTAATCGTACCATCCAGAATTCGGCCTCCCTTGGATAAGAGCCGCAGAACCGAGAAAGCGGTCTGTGTCTTGCCCGAACCACTTTCTCCCACAAGGCCGAGAATCTCACCGCGATTAAGCGAAAGATTCACACCCTTGGCGACATGCCGCCAACCCTCATCTCCCGGATAGCCCACCACCAAATTACTGACGCTTAGAAGCACATCGCTTTGCGCCGCGCCTTCGGGTGCGATGATTGTACGTGTTTGAGGTGGAACATCACGATGGCGCCGGACACCGCCGTGCTGCATGCGGTCGCGCAGGGCGTTGGCGAGTAAAACCAGAGATGCGACTGTCAACGCAATCGATAGACCTGGCCAATAGACCGACGTGGGTGCCACGTAGAGATTTGCAAATGCATCCTGAAGCATGCCACCCCAGGTCGGCATGGTAGGATCGCCAAGCCCGAGAAATTCCAAGCCTGCCTGCATAACGATGCTGATACCAGCGACGATTGAAACTTGGATGATGATCGGCGCACGTACGGCGAGCAGGATATGGCAGCGTATTATGCGGAGATCACTTAGGCCGGATACTCTCGCAGCATCGATATAGAGCTCATTCTTGACTGCGTTAACGAGATTGCGCGTCAGGCGATAGAAGCCGGGAGACAGCAAAACCCCAAAAATAGCCATCGAATAGTGGATGGACGACCCGAGTGTCTTGTAGAGCGCAAGCAGAACAATCAGTGCAGGAAGCGACATTAGAGCGTCGGAAATCCACGTCGCTATGTGTTCCATTGGGCCGCCGAAATATCCAGCTGTCACTCCCATTGTCACACCAACCAGCATCGCAACTGATGTTGCGATAGTTACGCCCATAAGGGTATTGCGCGCTCCGTAGATTAATCGGCTGAGAATATCTCGGCCTGAACCGTCGCCGCCGAGAAGATAACCGTCTCCGGGAACACCATTGACCTTAAAAATGGTCACGTACGTTGGGTCATTCGGTGCAAGCAGCGGGGCGAAAATCGCCACTATGACGACCAGACACAAGACGATGGTTGCAGCCATTCCTAAGGGATTGGCCAGTGTTGAACGCAGATAGCTGTCGCGCCGTACCGCGTCACTGACTGCAGGTGGTTTGTGTTGAGTTTGGGTCATGGCATGCGTACCTTCGGGTTGGCCAATGCATTGAGAAGGTCGATTACGAAATTAACGGCGATAACAAGAATAATGAGCGTTACAACGACACCCATAAGGACAGGCACATCGCCGTTCAATGAGGCCGTCACGGTTAGGGAGCCGAGCCCCGGGATAGCAAAGACCTGTTCAATGATGGCAGCGCCTCCAACCAAGGCGATAAACTGGAGTGACAAGACGGTAAGCGCTGGGGGGACAGCGTTACGCAGCGCATGCCGGAACAAGATCGAGCGTTGCGTAACTCCGCGGGCCTTGAGGGTTCGGATATAGTCTTGATCGAGTGCATCTATTACCGCACCGCGGACTTGCTGTGACGCTGAAGCGATGCCAGCCAAGACCAGCGCGGTCACCGGAAGCACCAGTGATGTCGCCCAGTCCAGCGGTGAGCGGGTGAACGAAACATATCCGGTCGCTGGGAGCCAATTCAGCCGAACTGCAAAGAAGATGACAAGTAAAAGACCTAACCAGAAGCTTGGTACAGAAAATCCGACAACACTCAATATCTGAATGGCGCGATCGACCCAGCCCCCCCGGACAGCCGCAATAACACCAAGGAGAGCCGCCGCAAGACCCATGACTACCACCGCAACACCCACCATCGATAGTGAAACAGGCAGATGGCGATTGATCAGTGTCGAAACGGGTTCGGCCTTGAACCAGGATACCCCGAAATCTCCTTGAACTGCCCGACTAAGCCAATCAAGGTACTGGATCAACACCGGCCTATCGAGCCCAAGTTCAGTGATCTTGCGTGTTATTTGATCAGCAGTCGCGGTGCTGCCTATGATGTTAAATGCGATGGCCTCTGGTGAACGAAAAACCATCATAAATGTGACCAGGGAAACCAGCCCAAGAAGGACTAATCCGGCGCCAATCCGCTTGCACAAATAGCTGAGCATCGTCACCTCTTAGTGCTTCGCTTTGAAATATTGAACGGAGGGCGCAACGGACCATGGGCGTGGATTCAAAATCACCTCTTTATTCGTCAGAACGACGGTGTCCACGCGATACCACGGGGCGAACCATGCTTGATCCACCAGCCATTTGTTGATGTCCTTGTAGGTTTTCGCCCGTTCTTCTTCATGCAGGGTGTGCTGCGCTTTATCGATCAGCTTATTGAGTTCATCATCTTGAGAACGGCTTGTGTTCCAGCTCGCATCGGAGGCGACAACGCGGCGTATATCACTCCAACTTGTCTGCGCCGCTAGGCGTGTTACAAACATTGGATATTTTCCAGATTGTAGCTCGGCGATAGCCTCGGTTGGTGCAATGGAGACCCAGTTGACTCTAATTCCGATGTCGGCGAGCATTTGAGTGATGACGGGCGTGAATGCTGCGAATAGTCTTAGTTCCGGCATGGTCAAGGTGAAGCCATCGCCATATCCTGCCTCAGCCATCAACGTGCGGGCTCGCTTCACGTCGAAACCGTAAGCACTGTCCAGTCCAGACACATAGGCGGTAGCATCGGCCGAAAAAATTTGACTTGTCTCCTTACCGAGTCCGGAGCGCATGTATTTCAGGATTGATCCCTTGTCGAAGGCAAGGTTGATTGCCTGTCTCACACGTCTGTCGGCCAGGGCTGGCAACATTTTGCCGTTTCTATCGGCTATGAGGATTCCCTCCCAATCCACAGGAAAGGTCGTCACGGTGAGATCGCTGCGCTTTGCTTCAGCAACGACGGTGGCATCAGCAAGTGCCGTGTCAATCTGCCCCGAACGCAAGGCATTAAGTCTTGCGCTCAGATCGCTGATCGGGGTGATCGTAAGGGTATTGAAATCGATAGATGCGACGTCCCAATAGTCAGAATTGCGACGATAGACATATTGCCGGCCGGGAACACTTTCTTCTGTATCCAGAATATAGGCACCGGACCCTACTGGTCGAGAAGCGGCGTTCGCTGAACCGATGCTCGCCGGGCTCGCCATTGCGCCGGCAACGGATGCAAGGCTCTCGAGGAGGGCTGGATCAGGTGCCGACAGGCGTAGCACTACTTCTGTAGGGCTTTTGATCTCTACGTCAGTAAGATTTGCCAACATGAAGGCGTTCTCACCGCCGCCATCCCGAAGCGCCAGTAGATTGGCTCGAACAGCTTCAGAGTTAAAAGGGGCGCCATCCGTAAACTTGATGGCCTCGCGCAAAGTCAGGGTCAGCGCAGTGTTGGCGTTATTCCAAACCCACTTTGTTGCTAGCCCAGGGTTGAGAGTTGTGTCGGGTGCGAGGTGGATGAGAGTGTCAAAGACCGCCATCCAGTATGGTTCACGGGTACCCAGACGGAGTGACGCCCGTGAAAAAGTATCATTGTCGATATTCGCAGACATTGCGATTACGTCTGGGCCATTCGAGACCTCGGCCACGACCATCTGTGCAGAAATTGACAACGTTGCGCATGCAATACTGCCTGTCAGTAACCATTTTCGGTGTGCAGTTATCATTATGTGCCTCCCTCACCCATTGTCCGAAGCTACGATTGGGCATGAGAAAAGATATCAGTTCTCAAGCATGCAAAAAAATGCATTTTTATATCTCAAATATCAGCTATGCTGATATCTATGCTCGATCACGTTACACACCTTTTTCGATTTCAGACCATCCTTGAGGAAGGAAGTGTCAGTCGCGCTGCCGAGCGATTGCATGTGTCGCAACCTGCGCTTTCGCGATCCCTGGCAGTCCTAGAAAAACATTATGGGCAATTATTACTGGACAGGCACGCCCGGGGTGTGAGGCCAACCTCTTTTGGGCAGCGCGTTTTGGCCATAGCGAAGCGGGTGGAAAGACTTTGGGAACTCGCAGAAGAAGAGCTTCATCCGGATGGCAGTGTCGAACGCCTCACGCTCCGTGTAGGCGCCGGTTTTGCTTGGAGAAAACGTCTTCTTCCGGAGATTGTTCTGGAAATGCAAAATCGTTTCCCTGCCCTGGTGTTCGATATACTCTCGCTTGACTACAGCACAGCGCCCACAGATTTGCGGGAGGGTCGTTTCGATATTTTGTTCATGGGAGCAATGGACAGACTAGAACTCAGCGATCTTGCCGTTCACCCAATGATCACAGTTACTGATCGTCTTGTGGCGCGCGAGGGGCATCCGATCTTTGAAGAGATCGCCGCTAATGGTAAAGTCCCGGCCATTTCGGTAACTCGATATCCTTGGTTGGAGGTATCCGCTGCGCCAATTTTCGGCACCCAAGTTCAGGATGCGCTATTCGGCGCGTTGGGCTTTCGCCCGCGGCCGATGATGACATGCGAAAACCTCGATACTTCTTTGGCTATCCTTCAGCGTAGCGAATATATCGCAATACTTCCTGATGCTATGACAAGCGATGCTGGTGCTCCGCGCATCCTTCCCGTGCCCCTGGATATTCATACTAACTTCGGCCTTGCCGGAATGATTTACCGTCCAGAAATGGCTGATTGGCCGCAGATAAAAGAGTTACTAAAGGTCAGTGAACTCGTGTTAACGCAATCGCGCGCCGCAACTAGCCTCTTCGGGAAAGTTACAGAAAATGTCAACACAGACACAAGCCACCATAGTAGCATAAATCGTAATCCGCCTGTTGGATCTTCTCGTTTATCACGAGGAAACACATGCCAAGGTTTCCGACCCAAAGGCATCTGAAGAACGCCGAAATTGTACGCTTAGCTATCGGAATTGCGTCCGGTTTTTGATTGTATCAACAGGTAATCGGGCAACATCGCCAATGATGCAAGTGCCACCCTAGAGCTTATGGGTGATTAGCATTGGCGACATGTAGGACTGGATAGCCTCTGTGCCGCCCTCAGATCCAAAGCCGCTGTCCAGCACGCCGCCAAAAGGCGTTTCCGGCAGGCCCAGGGCAAAATGATTGATCCCCAGCATACCGGCCTTGATCGTTGAAGCGATCCGGTCTGCGGTCTCGCTAGAACGGGTGAAGGCATAGGAGCCAAGCCCGACGGGCAAACGGTTGGCTTCGTGAAGAGCTGCGTCCAGCGAATTCATCCGTGCGATCATCGCTAGCGGGCCAAAGGGCTCGTCGTTCATCGCCAACATCGCGGTCGTTGCGCCTGAGATAATGGTTGGCTTGTAGAAATTGCCGATATTGCCGATCCGCGCGCCGCCGGTTTCGACAGTTGCCCCCTTGGACACCGCGTCCTGAACCATTCGATCGACGGTGTGCAACTGTCCAAGAGTGGTCATCGGACCCATGTGCGTCGCTGGATCGCTGCCGGAGCCGACGACGAGTTTTTCGGTTTCGCTGACGAAACGTTCGACGAATTCGTCATGGACCCTGTCTGCTACGAGGAAACGGGTCGGGGAAACGCAAACCTGACCGGCATTGCGGAATTTCCACGTGGTGGCGAGCGGCACGAGAGCGTCCAGATCAGCATCTTCTGCAACGATTACCGGGGCGTGGCCGCCGAGTTCCATCGTGACCTTCTTAAGCTGTTCGCCGGCTGCTGCTGCAACTATGCGTCCAACGCGGATCGAACCTGTCAGAGAAATCTTCCGTATCTCGGGTGCCTTTATAAGAGTATCCGAAATCTGTGGCGCCATGCCCCAGATGACGCTGATAGCCTTGGCGGGAACGCCGGCCTCCAGCAGGCACTTGCCGATCAGCCACGCCGTCACCGGCGTTTCTTCAGACGGTTTGATCACGATTGAGCAACCCGCAGACAGGGCCGGAGCGATCTTCTGCATCAGTCCCCATGCCGGAAAATTCCACGGCGCCATGATCGCGACAGGCCCGACCGGGCGCTGCACCACCGAAAGAGAAATGTTGGCGAAGCGCGAAGGGACGAGGCGACCATATGTCCGGCGTCCTTCCTCGGCCGACCAGTCGAGCAGATCAGCGCTAGACATCCATTCAAGAGTGGCCTGCGCCACTGGCTTGCCCTGTTCCAGCATCATGATCCGGCCAGCTTCCGTGGCCTTGCTCCGCATCAGCTCGGCGCCGCGGCGCAAGGTTTTGTAACGCTCGAAGGCTGAAAGCGTCGACCATTCCTGGAAACCTTCCAGCGCAAGGCTTGCGGCCTCAGCCGCCTCGACGCCTGCGGCGGACGGTAGCGAAATCAATGTTTCACCCGTCGACGGATCGAAGACGTCGAGTGTTCCTGCACTGCCTGTGACGCGCTCTACGCCACCGATAATGAGGGATACGTTTTCCAGCATGTCATTCATCCTTCATGTAATTTTCGAGAATGTGGTCGGCAATGGCCAATGAGGAGGTTGCAGCCGGTGATGGTGCGTTGCAGATATGGACCATGCGGTCGGTCTGCATAACGAGGAAGTCATGCATGACGCTGCCATCGTCCATGATCACCTGCGCACGCACACCGGCCTTGCGTCGGCCGAGGTCTTGGCGTTTGAGGCTCGGCATGTATTTGTGGCAAGCCTCGAGATAGACCGAGGTGAACAGCGAATTGCGCAGCTCCGATATGCCGGAGCGCAGATTACCCTTCAGGAACCGCCAGAATCCGACATAGCTCACGATGTCGAAAAGATCCTTGGGGTTTATAGAAAACCGCGGCAGTCCCTCTCTCGACAGACCTAGTACGGCGTTCGGTCCGACACTCAGGCGGTTGCCGACCTCATGCGTCAGGTGGATGCCCAGGAACGGCAGATCCGGGTTCGGTACAGGATAGATCAGATGGCTGATCTTCGATCGCAGACGCGGATCGACCTCATAATACTCACCACGAAACGGCACGACGCGAAAATTGGTTTTCAGGCCGGCAAGTCGGGCCAGCCGGTCCGATTGTGCACCTGCACAGACTACGAGCCTGTTGGCATCATATGATTTTCCGGGGGTTGTCACCGTTACGCCGTCCTGACGCTCACGAATACCAGTCACCTGTGTTCCCAGTTCCACTTGGCCGCCCGCCGCCATGAATCGCTCGGCCATGCGCCGAGCGACTTCGGCATAATCGACGATCGCGGATTCCGGAAAGAACAGCGCTTCCACACCGCTGATCAGCGGCTCACGCGTTTTCAACTGCCCGCCGGTGACCTCCTCGAATGGGATACCGTTGGCCGTTGCACGCTCACGAAGGCTCTTCAGCCGCTGGCGCTCGACTTCGTCGGTTGCGACGATCAACTTGCCGCATTCCTCGAATTCGATCACATTTGCGCGGCAGAATTCCTTCATCATCTGCGCGCCTTTGCGGCAAAGCTGTGCCTTGAGTGAGCCGGGTGCATAATAGACGCCGGCGTGGATCACGCCGGAATTGTGACCCGACTGATGCCGCGCGACGGCTGTCTCTTTCTCGATCAACAGGATACGGTAGTCGGCGTGACGGGCCTGAACACGGAAAGCGGTCGCAATGCCGACAATCCCGCCACCGACAACGATGAGGTCATATTTCATTAAACACCTTTCATGCTGTTCGGGACGCCAGCGTGGCAGCCAGAAGTGAGTCCCTGTCGAACGCCGATCTTGACGCTTCAACCGCAACCTTGCCGGAGTGAATAACCATGATGCGCTCGCTTAGCGACAAAAGTTCATTAAACGACGTCGAAATCAGGATGATCGCCGCGCCGCTCTCGGCCATCTGCAGCATGATCTCGTAAATCTGCCGAATGGCACCCACATCCACACCGGATGTGGGTTCCGAAAAGATGTAAACTTTCTGCCGCCGTTTCAACCACTTGCCGATCACGGCCTTCTGTTGGTTGCCGCCGGAGAAATATCGCATCTTCGTTGCCGGCGCTGCGGGGTGGACGGCGAGCTGGTTGATGATCTCGCGGCCGCTGCGCAGAACCCCAGATTTCAGCACCAGACCGAAGCGTAGCAGACGGTCCAGAACGGGAAGTGAAACATTCTCGGCCATGGTCAGGTTGGGAAACAAGGCCTGCTTGCGTCGGTCTTCGGGAATGAGCGCGATACCGGCGGACAGGGCATCGGACGGGTTGGTGAAGATCATCGCCCGCCCCTCGACGGAAATCTGGCCTTGATAGGCGACAAGCCCGGAGAGGGCTTTCTCGATTTGCTCCATGCCTCCACCGATCGGACCGGTGATGCCGAGGATTTCGCCGCGGCGGACGTAGAGATCGGTGGCTTGAAGCTTGGCGGTCGTCAGCCCACGCACCTCAATCGCAATCTCGTCCTTCGCAAAGCCGGGATTGGAGATGACGAGGTCCGATGCGGAGCGATTCACCATCAGTTGGGTGACCAGAGCCTCTTCGATCTCACTGCGTTTCAGGGTGCGCACCACCTTACCATCGCGCAAGATCGTCGCCCGGTCGCAAAGGAGTTTAACTTCGTTCAGCCGGTGGGAGATGTAGACGATCGTTAATCCCTCCGCCTTGAAGCGCCGGATCAGACCGAACAGCAGTTCACTTTCCACGCCGGAAAGGCGGGCCGTGGGCTCGTCGAGGACGATGAGCTTGAATTTCCGGTGAAAAAGCGTCGCGAGCGTCAGCATCTGCATCTGCGCCGCCGTCAGCGATCCGGCGCGGGCGGCCGGGTCGATATCGAGCCCGATGCGGGTCAGGATCGCCTTTGCCTCCCGCTCCATGGAGCGGCGGTCGATCCATCGCTTTTCGTTGCCGAGCAGCAGGTTTTCGGCGACGCTCATATTCCAGGCGAGTTCGGCGTCCTGATAGACGGCACCGAGTCCGGCATCATTGGCGGCCTTGGGCGAATGGCCGTGGAATGGCTGGCCCTCGACGATGATCTCGCCGCTGGAGGCGGAGTAGACGCCTGTGAGGATCTTGATCAGCGTCGATTTGCCGGCGCCGTTCTCTCCGAGCAGCGCATGGATTTCCCCGCGGTGGAAGGCAAGGTCGATGCCCTTAAGGACCTGCACGCCGGAGAAATCCTTGTGCAGGTCACGTATTTCCAGGAAGTCGTCGCTTGTCATGCCCACACCTCAGATGAACTTGAGGTGCAGCTCTTCCTTGTTCAGGAAGGCGTTTGCGCCGACGGCGATCAGGAGTACGAAGCCGTTGAACAGCTTGCGCGCGGAACTGTCAATACCGAACTGGGTCATGCCGTTCGAGACCATGTAGAGGAAGAAGACGCCGAGGAGCGTGCCGAGGACGTGCGGTTTGCCCTTGCCGAGGATGGTCGCGCCAAGGAAGACGGCGGCAAAGGCCTCGAGCAGATAACCCGCACCACCGGTCGGCTGCGCCGAGGACGACGTCGCGGCGAGGAAGATGCCGGCGATGCCGCAGAACAGGGCGCTGAGCACGAAGCTGACGATGACCCATCGGTAGACCGGAATGCCGGAATAATAGGCCGCCAGCGGATTGTCGCCCACGGCATTGATGTAGTGACCGGTCCGCAGCCTGTTGGCGATTAGATAGGCCAGGGCGAAAAACAGAAAGAGGAAGCCTGACTTGACGGCGATCATGCCGTAGCGGCCCTGTCCCAGCCAGCGAAAGAATACTTCGTCATAACCGACGGCGACCTGATAACCGCCCGTCAGATACTGGTTGAGGCCTTCCAGCAGGAACATGACGCCGATCGTGCCGACGATGCCGGAAATGCGGAACCAGGTGACCAGCGCGCCATTGATGAAGCCGATCAGTGCCGAGACGAGCAGCGCGCAGACGATGGCAAGCGGTGCGCCGACGATCGGGATACAGAGGGCGCAGACGATGGATGCAGTCGTCACGGTCGTCCCGATCGAAAGATCGAAACTGCCGGCTGCGACCACATAAGTCAGACCGATCGACAGAAGAGCGCAGGTGAACATCGAGAACACGATGTTGTTGAGGTTCGAAACTGTCAGGAAATAGGGAGATGCAAGAGAAAATCCGATGGCGACGGCGAGGATGACGAGGATCGTGCCCCAGACGCGCAGGAACCTGATGATCGGATTAGTTTTATCTTGGCCAGCGGCTTCCGAGCGGGAAGGGGTGGCGGTCTTGGCAGCGGTTGTCATGGCAAATCCTCGGCAATGACCGATCGGCGCTTAGGCTCGTCCGGCAACGCGATAGCGGCTCAGTCAAGCGGTCACCGGATTGAAGTGCGAAGCTGGTTTCCGCCGCGCTTCACGGGGAAGCGCGGCGGGCAAGCGGGCTGGATCAGCCGCCGTAGTCCTTGAGGTAGGCGATCGCCGCGTCGTCCATCGCTTTGATCTCGTCGCGCATCTTGCCGGCGTCAGCGGGCAGGATCGTCTGGACAGGAGCGAAGTGCGAGTGGTTCGGCACGTCTTCCCCGCGGCCAAGCGCGAGGGCAAGCTTGCCGACTTCTTCGCCGATCGTGTGATAGGGCACATCCGTCGAGAATTCGATCGGCAGGTTGCCCGATGCCATTTCGCCGAGCAACTGGTCCGAGGTGTAGTGGTTGAAGAGCTTCACATCATTGCGGCTCATCTGGACAAGCGCCTGGCCGGCGCCGATCGTGAGCGGCCACCACCAGGAAACGAATGCCGAGATCGAGTCCGGCTCCGGGTTGGCCTGAAGCAGCGCCAGCATGTTTTCGCGGCCCTTGGAGATCTGGTCGTCCGTCGAGGTGGAGCCCGAAATGAACGGCAGCATCTTCATGCGCGGTTCGAACGAGGTCATCATCGTCAACATGTCAGATTCCATGTCGAACGGGGTATAGAAGCCCCGCGATTCCGCGGTCTGCGCAATCGTGCCCTGGCGTCCGAGCGCGTTCTGGATGAAATAGCCCATCGTCATGCCGGTGGCCCAGGTGTCTTCGAGCACCGCTGGCGACTCCTTGGCAGTCACGCAGAAGCCGACCGTCTTGATGTTGCGCTTGCGCGCTTCATCGACGATGAAGGCCGTTTCCGATTCCAGCGAATAGATGCCGAGAACGAGGACGTTGATGTCGCGGTCGAGGAGCGCCAGCGCTGCATCCTGTTCGGACTGCTTGGCCGGTTCGCCGCGCACGGCAACAATCTCACCGCCGCCTTCGACGACCGTCTGGGCGATCTTCCAGCAACCACGCCGCCAGGGCTGGTTGAACGGGCCGTAGTTGAGGCCGATGCCGACGCGGACCCTGGCGCCCTGCGCCCGGACGATGGACGGCGTGAAGAGCCCGGTGCCCGCCACGATGGCCGCGCTTGCTGTCAGGCCCATTCCTCCCAGAATCTCGCGGCGCGAGATACCATTCGTCTTTGCAGCCGACAGCGGCTGCCCATTGCTGTCGATGAGTTCCAATTTTCCCTCCCAAAGAGTGCGAGATTCAGCCGAACGCCTCCGCCCAACGTTCACGGAAGTACCCATTACAGATTATCGATAATCACGTCCATAATTTTCTTCATAAAAAAACGATTATCCTGTCGCTCGTGTTGACAGCCTTGGAAACTGCCGATATCGCTGCAGACCATCAGGAGGAAACCATGCCGAGTAACCGAGGCGCCAAGAGTCTACCCGAGACATCAGCCGAGAGCGGCAAAGTGCGTGCTGCGGACGCCATTTATCAGGTGCTGCGCCATGACATCGCGTTCGGCCGGCTGATGCCGCGCCAGAGGCTGGTGGAAAGCGATCTTTGCGAGCGGTTCGGGACCTCCAACCACAATATCCGGCAGGCTTTCGAACTGCTCGATCGTGTCGGCCTCATCGAGCGCAAGGCCAATCGCGGCGTGGAAGTGAAGGCGCTTTCGGCCGATGAGTTGAAGGATCTCTACGACATGCGAGTGATCCTGCAGGCCGAAGGCGCCAGGCGCATCGACCTGTCGCGTTCGGCGGAGATCGTCGCGAAGCTGACCGAGATTAACGATGCCTATGAGAAGGCGCTGGACGAGGGCCGCTTCGAAGCGGCGGCGGAGGCGAACGACGCCTTCCATATGACAACATTCGACTACTGTCTGAACGCGGAGCTTGCAAAGCTCCAACGCAGCTACTGGCTCCGCGCTTCGGCAATCATTTCGCGTGCACTCAGTGACAGCAGTCTGTCGCATGGGTCGCGGCGCGATCACCGGGAGATTATTGCTGCGATACGAGACGGGAGTGTCGACAGGTTGGCGGAGGTAGCCGTGGCGCACATTCGCCCGGCGGTCGATGTCTACAGGCGGCTCTACGGGCTATTCTAGAGAGGATAAAATGGTGATGGGAGGAGAGATCCCCGACTACATCGTGGTCGGGGCAGGGTCGGCTGGTGCCGTTTTGGCAGCCAGACTGACCGAAAATCCGGATATCAGGGTGACGCTGGTCGAGGCTGGCGGCGAGCAGACCAATCCGTGGATACATATCCCTCTTGGTTACGGGAAGCTGTTCCGCAATCCGGCGGTCAACTGGATGTATTCCGGGGTTCCCGAGCCGGGGCTGGACAATCGCGTCATCTATCATCCGCGTGGCAAGGTTCTGGGCGGATCGAGCGCGATAAACGGGCTGCTGTATGTTCGCGGCCAGCGCCAGGACTTCGATTACTGGGGCCAGCTCGGTTGCCGAGGCTGGGACTTTGAAGGCGTGCTTCCTTATTTCCGCAAGGCCGAGCGCCGTGTTGCCGGCGGCAACGCGCTTCGCGGCGGTGACGGGCCGCAGCCCATTTCTCCGCCGACCGTCGAGGACCGGCTTTGCGATTCCTACATCGAGGCTTGCGAGCAATGGGGCCTGCCGCGCAATCCGGATTTCAACGGCGCGGTGCAGGAAGGCGCCGGCTATTACGAATCCACGCACCTGAACGGTATCCGCTACAGCACGGCGACGAGTTATCTCAAGTCGGCCCGCAAGCGGCCGAATCTGACGATCCTGACCAAGGCGCTGGTGACGAAGGTGCTTTTCGAGGGAACGCGTGCGGTCGGCATAGTCTATGAGCGTGATGGTGAGAAACGCGAGCTGCGCGCGCGCCGTGAAATCGTCCTCAGCGCCGGCGCGATTGCCACACCGCAATTGCTGGAACTCTCGGGCGTCGGCGATGCTAGCCGGCTGAAGTCTCTCGGCGTGCCGGTGGTGCATCATTCCCCCGGTGTCGGCGAGCGTTTCCAGGACCATCTGCAGGTGCGCACGGTTTTCGAATCGAACACCAGCAACACGCTGAACGCCCGCTACAACAATATCTTCCGTCGTATCGGCATCGGTCTCGAATATCTGTTCAAGCGTCAGGGGCCATTGAGTGTCTCGGCCGGCTATGCGGGTTCTTTCTACCGGACGGATGATCGCGTCGAAACACCTGACGTCCAGAGCCTCTTCATCATCTTTTCGCTGCGCAAGATGGGGGAACGGTTCGATGCCTTTTCGGGCTTCACAGCATCCTGCTATCAGTTGCGCCCGGAAAGCCGCGGGCATGTTCATGCGGTCTCGCCCGATATCCGCACCCATCCAGCCATTTTCGCCAATTATCTGGCGACGGAAACCGACCGCCGTGTGAATGTCGAGGGGCTGCGGCGTCTGCGTGAGATCATGCGGCAGCCCGCCATGACCAAACACGTCAGGCGCGAGGTCGAGCCTGTACCCGGAACGGAAACCGACGATCAGTTGCTCGCCTATATCAGAGCGACCGCTTCGACCGTCTATCACCCGTCGTCCACCTGCGCGATGGGGCCGAACGACGACGATCCCTGCGATCTGCAGTTGCGCCTGCGCGGCGTGACCGGCCTGCGCATCTGCGACGCTTCCGTCATGCCAGCCATGACATCCGGCAATCTCAATGCCGTCGCGATCATGATCGGCGAAAAAGGTGCCGATCTCATCAAGCAGAATTCCTGATTAACCGAGGAGGGTTACCATGACACAAGACATCATGCTCTATTTCTTCCAGACCGGCCGCATTCGCCAGAAGGAAGTCAACATCAAGCTCGGCGCAGGGCAGGGGGAGTTCTTCACGCCCATTCCGTGGTTCCTCATCACCCATCCGCGCGGCAATGTCGTCATCGATGGCGGCATCGCTGTGGAAGCCGCTCTTGATCCGGTCGGCCACTGGGGCGATGTCGCCAACGTCTATTATCCCGTCATGGAGCCGGAAGAGGGTTGCGTGAACCGTCTGAAGGAAGCCGGTTTCGATCCGGCCGACGTCAAATATGTCATCCACTCGCATCTGCACCTCGATCATACCGGCGCCTGTGGCAACTTTCCGAATGCGACGCATATTGTGCAGAAGCGGGAATACGAATACGCCCACACAGCCGACTGGTTCGCTGCCGGCGGCTATATCATGAAGGACATCAAGAAGCCCGGCATCCGTTGGGAATTGCTTGATGATGAGGATGCCTTCGACCTCTACGGTGATGGTGTGATCCAGCTCTATCAGTCGCCCGGCCATTCCCCGGGCCACCAGTCGATCATGGTGCGCCTGCCGGAAACCGGCTCGGTTCTGCTGGTCATCGACGCCGCCTATACCTTTGACCATTGGGAAGACAAGTGCTTGCCGGGCTTCCTGACATCCGCCATCGAGACAGCCGCTTCCGTGAAGAAGCTGCGCCGTCTCGCCGAGCGCGAAAATGCCATGGTCGTGACGGGACATGACCCGGACGTCTGGCCGAGCTTCCGCAAGGCACCCGAATTCTACGGCTGATCGTCCTCCCGGACAGGCGGGCAGCTTCGGCTGCCCGCGACCATTCTCTTCAACAGGGTACCGCATGCCCGGTCAGCGGCCCGGGCATCGGTTGAATTTTGCCTGTGGAGGCACGACGTGACCGATAAGGAATTGCTGGACGCCCTGGGTGAATATCTTCAGGCACGTGACATCGTGACCGCTTCGGAAGATATGGCGCCTTTTCTCGAAGACTGGCGCCGCATGTTCCATGGAGCGGCGATCACTGTGGTGTTTCCGCGCAGCACGGCCGAAGTGCAGGAAATCATGCGGACTTGTGCCGCAGCGCAGGTGAGCATCGTGCCCCAGGGCGGCAATACCGGCCTTGCCGGTGGTGCTACACCGGATGCGAGTGGCCGCAACACGTGCTGAATCTTACGCGGATGAACCGCATCGTTGCTATCGACCGCATCGGGCTGACGGTCACGGTCGAAGCCAGCGTGATCCTCGATGCTTTGCGTGCGGCGCTTTCCGAGGTGCAGCGGGATCTGCCGATCAGCTTCGGCGCGTCCGACTCCGCGACGCTTGGTGGCATCCTCGCCACCAATGCCGGCGGCGCAAATGTGCTGCGCTCGGGCATGGCCGGGCGCATGGTTCTCGGGCTGGAGGTGGTTCTTGCCGACGGCACCGTCGTGTCCGAGCTTTCCGGACTGCACAAGGACAATTCCGGCCTCAACTGGACGCAACTCTTTATCGGCTCCGAAGGATCGCTCGGCATCATTACCCGTGCCATCATGCGTATAGAGACGCAGCGCCGGCATTCCGCGACCGCACTTCTTGCCCTGCCGGATGCCGATGCCGCGCTTCGTCTCTACACAAGTGCCGTCGATGCGCTTGGCGACCGGCTGGTTGCGTTCGAGATCATGTCCAGCGATGCGATCCGTCGTGTCGAGACCGCCTTCAATATCCAGTCCCCCGTTTCGACGGATGCCTGGCTTGTGCTGATGGAGACGGCGAGCACCTCCTCCCATCTGGAACAGGATTTCGGCGAGTTCATCGAAAAAGCCTTCGAAAGCGAACTTTGCGCCGATGGAGCGATTGCCGCTAACGAGGCGCAACGGCTTGCCTTCTGGCGGCTGCGCGAAATCCTGACGGAGGCGGAAGCATTGAGCGGGCGCTCGGTAAAACACGACATTTCGGTTCCTGTCTCCCGCATTCCGGATTTCCTGCGTCGCGGCGAGGCCGCGCTGGCCGATGTGGCCAGCCAGACCGGCGCGAGGCTTGCCCCGCATATTTTCGGTCATATCGGTGACGGCAACCTGCATTACAACATCCTGTGCGACCGTCCGGAGGTCGCTGGTGAAATCAACAGCACCGTCCATGATCTCGTCGTCGACTGTGGCGGATCGATCACGGCGGAGCATGGCGTTGGCCAGTACCGCCTGTCGGAGGTCTATCGCCTCGTCAGCCGTACACGTCTCGACTTGCAGGAAAGGCTGAAGGCCGCGCTCGATCCCGACATGCGTCTCAATCCCGGCAAACTGATGGGCAGGCCCCGGTCATGAACGATACCTATGACTATATCATTCTGGGTGGCGGAACGGCCGGCTGCGTGCTTGCCAATCGGCTGACGGCGAACGGGCGCCACAGGGTGCTTCTGCTTGAAGGCGGCGGCGAGCCGCGCAGCATGTGGATCGATATTCCTGCCGGTTTCGCGAAACTGCTGGTCGATCCCCGTTATAACTGGCGGTTCCACTCCGAACCGGAGCCGGCAACCGGCAACCGTGCGATTTCGATCCCGCGCGGAAAAGGCCTTGGTGGTTCAACGCTCATCAACGGCATGATCTATGTGCGCGGGCAGGCGCGTGATTTCGACGACTGGGCGCAGCGCGGTGCGCGCGGATGGAGTTTTGCCGACGTGCTTCCCTACTTCCGCCGCATCGAGGATTTCGACGGGCCGGAAGGCGAGAGCCGCAATCACGGCGGGCCCCTGCCGATCACTGAAGTGGGGCTTCGTCCGGAAATCGCCGAAGCCTTCATCGACGCTGCTGGACAAGCGGGCCACAAGCGCAACCCCGACTACAATGACGGCCTTCAGGAAGGGTTCGGCTACTACCAGGTCAACCAGCGCAATGGTCGGCGTATATCCGCCGAAAAAGCCTATCTTGAGCCATCCCGCAAGCGCGCCAACCTTACAATCGTCACCGGCGCGCATATCCTACGCCTGGATCTCAACGGCAAGAGAGTGGTGGGCGCCACTTATCGAAAGGACGGTCGTGACGAAACAGTGAAAGCCAGGCGTGAAGTCGTGGTCTGCACCGGTGCAGTACAGACGCCGCAATTGCTGGAGCTTTCGGGTATCGGCCGGCCGGATGTTCTCGGACAATATGGCATCGAGGTCCGGCATGCGCTGGCGGGCGTCGGCGAGAATTATCAGGATCACTATTGCACCCGCATGAACTGGCGGCTGAACAAACCCGTGTCGCTGAACAGCCAAACGCGTAGCCCGGCTCTGTCCCGGGCGGTGCTGCAATATTTCACGACACGCAAGGGCATCCTGTCGCTGGGCACGGGCCTCGCTTACGGTTTCGTCAAGACGCGGCCCGGGCTGGAGGATGCCGATGTCCAGTATTTCTTTATGCATGCCAGCTACGCCGATGCTTCGAGACGTATTCTGGACCATGCTCCGGGCATGACCATCGGCGTCACCCAGCTTCGGCCGGAAAGCGTCGGCACAATTCACATCCGCTCCAACGATCCCTTCGAGCGTCCGTTCATCCGCCCGAACTTCCTCAGCACTCCTGCCGATCTCGAGGTCATGCGACGCGGCATGCAGATCGCCCGCGAGATCATCTCCCAGCCGGCGATGAAGGATTATGTTGCCCATGAAATGAGCCCGGGTCCGGCGTGCCAGACGGATGCCGACTGGGATGCGTTCACACGCAACAACGGCCAGACCATCTATCACAATGTCGGCACCGCCAAGATGGGCATTGATGAAATGGCCGTAGTCGACCCGCAGCTCAAGGTGCACGGGCTCGCCGGTCTGCGTATCGCCGACGCGTCCGTTATGCCGACAGTGGTTGCTGGCAATACACAGGCGACTGTCTTCATGATTGCGGAAAAAGCGGCAGACTTGATAACAAAAGATACGAGCTCGTATTTTTAGTCTACATTTTTGTCAATAAGATACAGTCTTTGAAATATGGTGGTCGATGGAGACGAAATCGTTTTATGGATTTCAAGTCCCGATCGAGCGCAATCACTGTTGCGTGGCTCCTGACAACCTTTGGTGACAAGGGCACGCGAAGTCTCTTTGGACCAGCCACGAGCTTTGATCGGATCTCGTGCCCGGCCGAGAGGTGATTGCCAAGTCAATCCGCCATGTGGCTGTACCGATTTGTCTCAGTTTATTACGACGAACGATCCCATCACTCCAGCAATATAACGAGCGGAATGCATGCGCGGACGCAACGAACGCAACGGACGCAACGGACGCAAGCGTTTTAACTATCGTGGTCGTTTCGCAAATGAGCTTCTATCGATATTTCAGTAACGATTTCACCGATCGAAGCTGTCGGAATGAAGATCACTACTCTAGCGTATATGCAGAAGCAGCCGATACTTTGGCGAGTTCTGCTTTCAACCATCCGATGAAATTTACGATATATTTCGCTCTCAAAACTCTAGGGGCAGCTATACAATAGTATTCTCCCAAAAACGTTTCGGTGTTAAATAGTTCCACCAGCTTACCATCATGTAAGAGACTACCGGCCATCAGGTCCGAAGTCAGCGCGATCCCTTGTCCAGACGCCGCTCCGTCCAAGCCCATGGTTGCGTCAGAGAGCGTTGGTCCCGTTAGTTTTTCCATAGGTATGACACCATTCGCGGAAAACCAATCGAGCCATTGCTGCGCTCCTTCCTCATGGATGAGCGGACGCCTCGACATTGATTCAATCGAATTCGGGCAACCGTTGCGCCGTAGCCATTCGGGGCTCGCAACAGGAAACATGCGGGGGCGTGCGAGCACCTGCGCGTGTGCGGGGTGGTTGCACGGCGCGCCGTAACCGATAATGACATACGGCTCGTTATTGGCGGTAAGCGTTGGTTTAGCACTGGCCAGAAGGCTCAATTCGATGCCCGAAAAAAGCGCTTCGATCTCGGTTAGTCTTGGTGTGAGCCAGCGCGAGGCCAGGCCAGGCATGCACCACAATTGTAATTTCGTCAACTGGCTGCTCGGCCTGATCGTTTCAGTTGCGGACGCTAGAAGCTCAAAAGCCTGCGTGACCTTCTGGAAGAAAAGTTCGCCTTCCGGGGTGAGTGTCACGCCTCGTTTTCCGGTGTGCAGCAGTTTGCACTTCATCCAGGATTGAAGATTGCGATTGTGGTGGCTGATCACCGTGTGATCGACACCAATATCATCGGCGGCGCGCCGCATGCTGCCCGTGCGGCATGTCGCTTCGAACGCACGCAACGTATTTAAGGGCGGCAGAAGCCAATTGGCGATTGAAAGATCAGCACGCTGTAGCGGCGATTCCAACGGGGATTTGCGACTGTTTCGGTGACCGGCCATAGATACACTATAGCGGGGGATGGATTGCCCCACAACGGTGATATTAATCACCTTTTTTCAAAGCCGATTCATCCGCTAAACTTTTCGTTGTGATCCGTGCGCGGGCACCCTGACTATGTCCTAGCCGGCATCGCGGACGTCTGCGACACAAACGGATTTTAGGCCGCAGTTTGCGGGCACTGGTTTTGCAAGAGGCCGAGCTCCGCAATCGGCACTTGGGGAGCGCCTAAAAGAATATGGCGCGCATTTAACAATTGGAGCTTACACATGTTGAACACCGAGATTTGCGCACGACGGGCAGACGCAATTTCGCGCGGCGTGGGCGTGACCACGCAGGTCTATGCCGAGACGGCACGCAATGCCGAAATCTGGGATGTCGAAGGCCGCCGCTATATCGATTTCGCGGCCGGCATCGCGGTCGTCAACACGGGGCACCGCCACCCCAAGGTCATCGAAGCCGTCAAGGATCAGCTCGATCGCTTCACCCATACCTGCCATCAGGTTGTTCCTTATGAAAACTATGTCCGGCTCGCCGAGCGGCTGAACGATCTCGTTCCCGGGAATTTCAAGAAAAAGACGGTTTTCGTCACCACCGGCGCGGAAGCGGTGGAAAATGCGGTCAAAATTGCGCGTGCCGCGACAAACCGCTCCGCGGTCATCGCATTTACGGGCGGTTTCCATGGTCGCACCTTTATGGGCATGACCCTTACGGGTAAAGTTGTGCCCTACAAGACGGGTTTCGGCGCCATGATGCCCGACGTCTTCCATGTGCCGTTCCCCACCGAGTTGCATGGAACGACTGTCGAGGACTCGCTCGGCGTGCTCGACAAGCTTTTCAAGGCGGATGTCGACCCCAACCGTGTTGCCGCCTTTATCATCGAGCCGGTGCAAGGTGAGGGTGGTTTCTACGAGGTTCCGCGCGCATTCATGCTGAGACTGCGTGAACTTGCCGACAAGCACGGAATTCTGCTGATCGCCGACGAAGTGCAGACAGGTTTTGCTCGGACGGGCAAGACATTCGCGATGGAGCATTTCGGCATCGCCGCGGACCTGACGACGATGGCCAAGGGACTTGGTGGCGGTTTTCCGATCGCAGCCGTGACGGGGCGTGCCGATATCATGGATGCTCCCGGTCCTGGCGGCCTGGGCGGCACTTACGGCGGCAATCCGATCGGCATCGCTGCGGGCAACGCCGTTCTGGACATCATCGAAGAGGAAAAGCTCAACGAGCGAGCCGAGCAGCTCGGTGCCCGTCTGAAGCAGCGCCTTCAGTCACTGGTCGGACCGGTTCCGCAAATTGCAGACATCCGTGGTCCGGGCTTCATGAATGCCGTCGAATTCAACATTCCGGGCACGACGACACCCAATGCCGAGTTCACCAACAAGGTGCGCGAAACGGCCTTGTCGAAAGGCCTCATTCTTCTGACCTGCGGCGTCTATGGAAACGTGGTCCGCTTCCTTGCGCCGCTGACCATTGAAGACAATGTCTACGCGGAAGCACTTGACATTTTGGAAGAAACCTTGCGCGAATGCGCGGGAGCGTAGTCATGGCAATTTCAAACACTCTCATCTCAAGGCTCAAAGATCCCTCGCTGGCGACAGACAAGGCTCTTATCGCGGGCGAGTGGATTGCACGCAGTGAAAGCGGTGCGACCTTCGACGTCACGAATCCGGCCAACGGCGAGGTCATCGCGACCTTGCCGGATATGAACCGCGCCGAGACCGCTCGAGCGATCGTGCATGCCTACAAGGCACAGAAGCAGTGGAAGAAGAAAACCGCAAAAGAGCGCGCCGTTATTCTGCGCAGGCTCTTCGACATGATGGTCGCCAATGCGGATGATCTTGCAACAATCCTGACCATGGAAATGGGAAAGCCCATTGCGGAAGCAAAGGGCGAGATCCTCTACGGCGCGTCATATGTCGAATGGTTCGGAGAAGAAGCCAAGCGCGTTTATGGCGATACCATCCCGGGGCATCAGCCTGACAAGCGCATTGTCGTCATCAAGCAGCCGATCGGCGTGGTCGCGGCGATCACGCCATGGAACTTCCCGAACGCCATGCTCGCCCGGAAGTTTGCGCCTGCCGTTGCGGCCGGTTGCGCGATGGTTTCCAAACCGGCTGCGGAGACGCCTCTTTCCGCATTGGCGCTCGCCTTGCTCGCCGAGCGTGCCGGGCTGCCCGCCGGCATCTTCAGCGTGATCACCTCCACGGACTCGGTTGCCGTCGGAAAGGAATTCACCGAAAACGACAGGGTGCGCAAGCTGACCTTCACCGGCTCCACCGGCGTCGGCAAGATACTGATGCGGCAGGGTGCCGAGCAGATCATGAAGCTGGGGCTTGAGCTTGGCGGAAACGCGCCGTTCATCGTGTTCGACGATGCCGATCTCGATGCGGCGGTCGAAGGGGCGATGGTTTCGAAATATCGGAACAACGGTCAGACATGCGTCTGCGCAAATCGCCTTTATGTTCAGGCAGGCGTCTATGATGCGTTTGCAGAAAAGCTTGCTAGGAAAGTCGCGGCGCTCAAGGTTGGTGACGGCTTCGAGGCGGACGTTGCCGCCGGCCCTCTGATCAACGACAAGGCCATCAGGAAAGTTGAAGAACACATTGCCGACGCGATCGCGAAGGGTGCCGTTGTTTCGACCGGAGGCCGTCGTCACGAAAAAGGCGAGCTTTTCTTCGAGCCGACGATCCTGACGGGTGTCACCTCTGAGATGAAGGTTGCTCGTGAGGAAACATTTGGACCGGTCGCACCGCTTTTCAGGTTCGATACCGAGGAGGATGTCATCGAGATGGCAAACGATACGGAGTTCGGACTGGCGTCCTACTTCTATTCCCGCGACGTCTCGAAAATCTTCCGCGTTGCGGAGGAACTCGAATACGGGATGATCGGAATCAATACGGGTCTCATCTCGACCGAAGTCGCCCCGTTTGGCGGCATCAAGCAATCCGGCCAGGGGCGCGAGGGATCCAAGTACGGGATCGATGATTACGTCGAAATCAAGTACCTCTGCCTGAGCGTTTGATCGATCTATTGCGGGATCGCCGTGTTCGGCGATCCACTTGGGGGCCGGTCAGGGCATGGCGTTGACGAGCACCGAGCCGCCGATAGGATAAATCTAAACGTCAAATAACGTATGCAGACTGTCTTATAGCTCGACGGGCTTAAGGTTCTTCGGGAGTTTGCTGTCATTTGATGCGGATATTGTTGGCATATCGGCGTTTTGGGCGAGTGATCACGTCAAGTGAGGTCTTTCCGGGGGATTGCTGCGCTTGGAAGGCCGTTTTTCGCGGATCATGCTTTCAAGGCGGCGATCACGCCTCCCAGGGTGTTGGTGCTTTTTATGTTGTAGGGAAGCGCCGTAAAATCGAACTCGCCGGGACATTTTCCAATCGCCGCATCAGGAACGCACCCTGGTTCATCCATAGCTTGTTCGTACTGGACAGATGTTCCACGCCTTCGCCGTTTCCAGAAAGTCCGAGAGAGCGGCAAGACGTGCCGCCATGCGATCAAGCCCGGCCTCGTTCTCAAGATACGACACGCGACGTAACTCTTCGTGCACCGTTCGCGCAGACTGCACGCCTTGCAGGCGTCGCGATTGACGTCGTCAATCTTCACATTTTGTCCCGTGGCTTGCTGTAGTGACGGGATGAGGGCACTTGGTCTGCTGGGCAGAGGTCCGCATTCCGAAGGGGGATCGTCGCTCGGCCGTCATCCTGCCACAACAGGATGACGGCCAAGATTATGAGGGTATGACGATAGTCAAGCAAAACCAATGAACTGGTTGACCTTTACGGGGTCCGTCAAATGCTCTCGGGGCAATTCGCGTTCGACCACGCCATTGGAGAGAGCGTAGACCCGGCTGGCCAGTCCGGCGATGAAATCGACATTCTGTTCGACAAGAACAATCGCCATTTCCGTTCCCTTCATCAGCCCGAGAAGCGTTTCGGTGATTTCATCGAGGATGTTGGGCTGGATACCTTCGGTGGGCTCGTCAAGCAGGATCAGTCTCGGGTTGGTGCAAAGGCACCTCGCCAGCGCCAGCAGTTGCTGCTCCCCGCCGGACAGTGCTGCACCCTGCCGATCCAGCAATCGCTTCAGCCGGGGAAACAATGCGACGATTTCGTCCGCCTTTTTCGCGGCAGAGACCCGATCCTGCCGAATACCGACATGCAGGTTTTCTTCGACGCTGAGGTTCGGGAATATCTGCCGACCCTGGGGCACGAAACCGATGCCGGCGCGCGCGCGGGCATTGACCGACAGGCCCGTGATGGAGCGGCCGTCATAGCGGATATCGCCGCCGGTCGTCCTGACGAAACCCATGATTGACCGCATGAGCGTCGTCTTACCCATGCCGTTATGGCCGAGAATGCCGACAATTTCTCCGGCGTTGACCACAAAATCGACCCGGTGGAGAGCCGGTACAGAGCCATAGGCTGCGGACAGGGATGTGACTTCAAGCAGCGGCATGTGATTTCTTCCCGAGGTATATTTCCTGGACCTCCTTGTCGGCCAGGATGTCATCCAGCATGGCCTCGCGAAACACCGCTCCCCTGTTGAACACGGTCACGTAGTTCGCGATCTTCCTGATGAAGGCCATGTCATGTTCGACCACGATGATGGCCGCATCCTGTTTGGCCGCGAGAACGATCTCGGCCAGCCGCTCGCGTTCCTGGCCGGTCGCACCGGCCGCCGGCTCGTCCAGCAGGATCAGTCTGGGCTCACCAGCCAGAACCATGGCCAGCTCGACCAGCTGCCTCTGCCCGTGGCTCATGATGCCGACGCGCACATCGGCAAGATGCAGGATTCCACATTTCTTGAGGTGGTGTTCCGCCACGTCGCCGGCCTCGGAGCTCCGATGGCGTCGCTTCGCGGCAAGCCAGACATTCTCGAACGCCGTGACATCGTCGAACACGTTCGGGACCTGCGTCTTGATGCCCACACCCTGCCGCACGATATCATGGGTATTCCAGCCGGTAATCGGCCGCCCCTCGAAACGTATCTCGCCCTGACTGGGTCGCAGCTGGCCGGTAAGGCATTTGAAAAAGGTGGATTTGCCCGCCCCATTCGGGCCGAGGAGGCACCTGAGTTCGCCCGGCTTCAACTGGAAGTCGACGCCGTCGACGGCCGTAACACCGCCGAAGCGCATTGTCAGGCCCCTGGTCTGGAGGATAAATTCTTCTTGTCCTGTCATGGCTTACTTTCCGCAATGGGGGCCGGCTTCGCGTCCGTCTGCGATCTGCATCTTGCCTTGAACCCTTCCGCCAAGCCGAGGATCGACGGGACGACGCCCCGCGGCAGGACCATGACGAGAACGATCATGATGGCGCCGAGAATGGCGATGCTGTTGACCAGTTCCATCGTCCCGAGCTTCAGCGTCAGCCATTGAAGGCCTACGGCGGCCATCAGCGGGCCGACGAGTGTACCCACGCCACCGGCAAGCACCCAGACCAGGGCCTTGGCCGACATTTCCAGGGAGAACACGTTGGGATCGATGAAGCTCTGATAGGTGGCCCACATTCCTCCGGCCATTCCGGCGATGGCCGAGCCGATCGAAAAGCCGATGACCTTGTTGAGGCGCACGTCGTAGCCGAGAAGCGAGGCGCGTGTCTCGTTCTCTCTGATCCCGATCATCAGCCGCCCATAGGGGGAGGCCACCAGCAGCTTGAGACCGACATAGACCACCAGCAGCAGCAGCATGAAGAACTGGAACATCTGCACCGGATCGAGCGGCGTGTCCGGCTGGCCGGGAATGGTCAGCGTCGGGATCGACGGGATGCCGTTATATCCGCCGAGCAGCGCCTTGCCGATCTTGTATTCGGGACCCGCGGTATGGTTGGCGACCTTCCAGAAGATCAGGGAGATGACCATGGTCACAACTCCCAGCGTGACGTCGGACAGCCGCCCGTAAAACATGAAATAGCCAACGATCAGGCCGAAGATGCCGGGAATGATGCAGGCCAGGACGAAAGCGAAGGTGGTTTCCTCGAAGTTGATCGACGAAACCGCGAACGTATAGGCCCCGAGCCCGAAGAAGGCGGCCTGGCCAAAGCTCAGAATGCCGCAGAAGCCCCAGATATAGGCCAGCGACAGGCTGAATATGGCAAGCACGACATACTGGGTTGTCTGCATGACGGTGAACATGTTGCTGACGGCCGGCAGTGCGAACATCAGCGTCAAAACAATGGCAGCGGTCAGGTAAAGGCCGGGCTGCCGCAGGACTGAGCGTTTCATGGTGGATCTCTTACAGCGATCGTTTGAAGATGCGGCCGGTAATCCCCTGCGGCAGGATCCGCAACAGCACCAGCGCGAGGAACAGCAACGCGACGTCGCCATAGACCGGGCCGCTTAAGAAGGTGGTTCCCTGGCTTACCGTGCCAAGAAGGACGGAGGCCGACGACGTTCCGGCGATAATGGCTGTACCGCCGGTGATGACGGTAATGAAGCTCTGGGCGACGAAGTTTACACCCATGGTCGGCACGACGCCCGTCATGGGCGCAAGCAACCCACCGGCGAGGCCGGCAGTGGCAGAGCCGATCCCGAAGGTCGCCATATAGACCCAATGCGTTCGTATTCCCATTGCCTCGGCCATATCAGGATTCTGCATCGTCGCACGGGCAATCAGGCCCATTCTGGTGAATCTGAGCACAACCCATATTGCCGCCAGAAGCACCACGGCCGCTGCGATCAGCAGCAGATTATAGGCGGGAATCTGGTAGGTTCCGATGCTGATGCCGCCCAACGGCGCCGATATTCCCTGCACGGTATTGCCGAACAGGACGGTGACACCACCGACGAGCAGCATCGACAATCCCCAGGTTGCCAGAAGGCTGTCGAGTATTCGTCCGTAGAGCCGTCGAATGATCAGCCGTTCCACGGCCAGACCCAATATTCCGGTGACGAGTGGCGCCAATACGAGGATGGCGACCCACTGGTTGATGCCTGCCTTTGTCGTGAGCACCACGGTGTAGGCACCGACCATCAGAAATTCGCCATGAGCGAAATTGATGATCCGCATCATCCCGAAAATAACTGCCAGTCCGGCCGAGATCAGAACAAGCCAGGCAATAGCCCTGGAAATCTCCAGAGCTACGATGATCCAATAGTCCATTGTCGCAGTATCCTTATTCTGCGCCGATCTTGAACTGCTTGGCAGTGTTCGGATTGGCGATCAGATCGCATACCGCCTGCGTGTCGGTAGACGCGACCTGCGCAAACTTTTCCTTGATCTCGAACTGCTGGTTCTTCAGTTCCGCGATGTAGACGTCACGGATCGAGTGGTGCGTCTTCGGATCGACGCTGACATTGCCTGCCGGCAATGTGTAGGTCTTGCCGCTGGTCATCGCCTTGCGAACGGCATCGCGGTCAAGACTGCCCGCCTCACGTACCGCATCGGCCCAGATCGTAAGGCTTTCGTAGGTGACTTCCGATATTTCGGACATGGCCCAGGTCCGCTTGGGATAGGCGGCAGCGACGGCTTCCATGAACTTCTTGTTTTCCGGATTGTCCAGCTTTTCGAAGTAACCAAAGGAAGAAATGATACCGTCGCCTTCTTCGGGAGTGAGAATGACTTGCTCTGTTCCACCGGCGCCGAAGGTCGTCGACATGATCGGGATCTGCGCTTTCATGCCGGCGGCCGTCCACTGCCGATAGAATCCGAGATGAGCCGTACCGACCAGCGCCGAAAGGATGAAGTCAGGCTTCGCTGCCTGGATCTTCGCCACGGTCGAGCCGAACTGCGAGACATCGAGCGGGAAGAACTCTGTCTGCACCACCTCGCCGCCATGTTCCTCGACGTAGCGCTTCACCCATGCCGCGGTGATGTGGCCGTAGCTGTAGTCGGCGGCGACCGTGTAGACCTTCTTTCCGAAAAGCTTGATTCCATGGGGGATCAACTGCGCGACGGTCTGGGCTGGTGTGGTCCCGAGCGTTATCTCGTTGGCGTCGCACACACCGCCTTCGTACTGAGTGCTGTAGAAGTACAATGTCTTGTAGCGGTTGAAAATGGGACGGATCGCTTCACGGCTGGAGGACGTGATGCCACCCAGCACGACGTCGACCTTATCTTGCAATGCCATCTGGGTTGCATACTGGGAGTAGAGAGAAATATTCGATTGCGGGTCGTAGGTAATCGCTTCCAGCTGGCGGCCGAGCAGGCCGCCGGCCTGGTTGATCTCGTCGATTGCCAGCTTGAATACGTCGTTCATCGGCACGCCGGTAGAATCGAGCGCGCCCGAGAGGTCGTGAAGGCCGCCAATCTTGATCGTGTCGGATGCCGCGCGTGCGAGGTAAGGCGCGCAGACGGCCATGGCCGAGGCAGTACCAAGCGTCTTTAGAAGATTGCGTCGCGTAACGGTGGTCATGGTTATTCCCCTTATTGGTTGGTTGGATTGGCTGACCATCATGTCCAGCTCGGCTGATCACGCTGCCGTCAATGGCACGCCGTGTTGGTGGATCACGCTGGAGTCGGGACGTCGCTCACGAGTTGCGCCGCTTTTTCAATTGCTTCCGCCTGATGCGTCTCGATTTTGAGACGTCCGTATTGCTGATCGAAGACGAAGCTGAGCGCGTCCCGCATCGGCTCGAAGCCGGCCAGCGCGTTGATGGTCAGCGCGCCGCAGATCGCCACATAGTGGATGCTGTAGCCGCCTTCCTGAACCATGGCGAGCTTGCCGCCGCAGCACCGTTCAGCGGCCGCCATGAGACGCTTCGTCATCTCGGCGAAGCCCTCGGCCGACACCATTTGCCGTGCCAGCGGATCGAAAACGCTGGCGTCAAAACCTGAGGCAACGATGATGATCTCTGGAGCGAACCGCTCAAGCGCCGGTACGATGACCTTGTCCATCGCTTCGAGATAGCCGGCATCGCCGGTGCCAGGGGGCAGCGGTATGTTGATATTGGTGTTGAGGGCTCCCTGACCGCCACGCTCGGAATGGAAACCCGAATTCGGCGGATAGTTGCGGTCCTGGTGGATCGAAATGGTCAGCACGTTCGGGTCGCTCCAGAAGATCGACTGGGTGCCATTACCATGATGAACGTCCCAATCGACGATCGCGATCCGCTTGACGCCCAGCACCTGCTGGGCGTGTTTGGCGGCGACAGCAACATTGTTGAAGACACAGAAGCCCATGCCGACTTCCGAGACTGCATGGTGCCCGCAGGGATTGACCAGCGCATAGCCGTTGCGAATGTTACCCTTGACGACAGCTTCCACCATCTCGAGCGCACCGCCGGCGGCCAACGCGCAGATCCCGTATCCGCCCTTGCCGAACGAAGTGATCCCATCTCCGGCGTCGCCGCCCTTGGGCAGCGTGCTTTCATGGATGATCCGCTCAACATAGTCTCGGGTATGGGCACGCAGCAGCTCTTCCTTCGTCGCCGGCCGGGCTTTGATCCGGATCAGCTTGTCGCCGAGCCCGCTGACCATCACGAGTTCATGCATACGGCGCTTGTTGTCGGCATGCGCGAAATGGTGCGAGATCGGCTGGAGACCATTGAGCACATCGGACGGCGTCATCGAGCCACCACCGGTATCGACCCAACCGAACAGTTCATGCCACAAGTAACCGGTCGTCATATTCATCTCCAAAGTCATTTTCGATGCCGGGATCTGTCCACACCGCTCTGCGGCCGGGCGACCCCACGATTCCATGCCGCCAACTGGGCGGACACTCCAGTACGGCGTGCCCTGCGAGGTGCATCGCCAACGAATGGCCCACCGACAAGACCGTTGTCCTTGGTCAGGAGCCTTGTACGGATACCTTCCTCCCGTCCGCTGCAAGCCGCTGAAACGCGGCTTAAAGAAAGAGGCTTGGCGGTAACCGATCCATTGCGGATACCGCTGCGGTCGCTCTTGGAACCCGCCCTTGCGAATGATTTCCAAGTTGGGGGTGGCTGCCGCCGAAGCCGGGGCGGTTCATTCGACATCTGGCCGGTAGCCTGAAGCCTTGGTCCCTGAAATACAGGCCAGCGCCATATCCCGCTCACAAAGCGGTGCAATTCGGGTGCGTGCGTTACAAGATCGCTGGCCTGCTCGGCACGCAGGTCGTCAGGTCCGTGGAGAGAAAGTTTTCCAATGCCACGACTTCGCAGTCGCCGCCTGCGGCATTACATTCGTTGATAAAATTTCCGCTCCCTTGACGCGCGCAGCCACAACGCCGAATTCGTTGGCGCACATTTCGACCGTGGTTTTCTTTGCAGTAGCCTCGGCAACAATGTCGCCAACGCGTGTGTTGAATTGCTTCGAATTTTCCGCACCAACTGACGTAGACATAACTAAGCTTGCCATCAGACCAGAGACGATGATTCGGACGATGCTTTTGGCAAGCGTTGTATTAGTCATAACATCCCTCCGTTGAGCAGGGCGGGTGACATCTTTCGATACAAAATGCCATTACCGGCTTTGGGCTGACGTGAACATTAAGAAGTCACCTAGGCGAGTGCTTGACTGCCGTGGTCATGGCACTTGTCTTAAACAGACAAATCTGCGGCACCATGGATCAGTTGCGACAATGCTCCGATGAGAGCTGATGCTATCTCTTCGGGTGCTGTGGATGGTGGAGGTAGTAGATGATTTGAAGATCCCGCGCCGCGGCTCTTCCATCTTGCTGGCGATCTCGACAAAGCCAACTAAATCAGAAATCCGCAATCGAGACGGCGATCAGAGTTCACGAGGCCAGTTTCGAAATGGCATCAGCTTCACGAAGGGCACACCGCCTATCGTTATGGGAGTTTCGCCGCAAGGCAGATCAACTCGATGACTTGCTATTCGGCCTCAAACCGAAGGTGATGATTCTCGACGAGTTTCACAATGCGTTGCAGGGCCGTGCCCGCGACGTCGAAGGCGTCTTTGCCTTCCTGCAGCGTATCGGCCTCCAGTACGCCATCTCGCCGGTGGTGATCGGCGAGGTGGCGGCCTGCAACTATATCAACGCCACAAGCGAGATAGCGAGCCGCTTCGATCTGGTGGCAGTCCCGCGCTGGCAATGTGACGAAAACTATCTGATGATGCTCGACAGTATCGAGGCCGCATAGCCGCTCGCCGAAAACTCCGATTTGTCCAACGACGCGTTGGTGTGGCGGATATTCAGCCTGTCGGAGAGCTTGATCGGCGAGATCGTCACAAAGTCCGCCATTGTGGCGATCATATCCGGGACTGAACGCATATCAGCAAGTCTAAGCATCGACGACCTGCGCCATTTGCCCCTCCCGCAGTGGCGCAACTCTGCTCTGCGAGAATTTCCTCTATGACGACGGCCGACGCGCACGCGCCGTTAGTTAGGCCCCGTTGACGATATAATGACGTTGTTTCTGACCGCTTGCCCGTCATCGTCGCGCTCCCAAGCAGTCGAGTTGTTGTCGAGCTGGCTGCACTGTCTTGTATATGCCAATGATGTTGCGCCTCTAGCCTTCGCTCGCGTGCTAGGGCGCAATTCAGTGATGTGGTCGCAGGCCCTTGATCGAATGCCGGCCGACATCGCAAAGCTGCTGAGCGCCACGACCAGTATCGCGCACGATGAGCCAGCGGCCATGATGTCACCACACGCGCTGCCGTGCCAGCTCCTGTTCCGACTTCGCAATGGCGGGCATCGGACAGCTTCAACATCGCTGCAGTTCTGCTCCATATTTTCGGCGGACATGGCGACTGGCAACCCGGTTTTCACGTTCGAAGCATGGCTGTCGATTGCCCAAACGGTGTCCGTCCTGCCACAGCTGCTTTGCGGTCTCTGACCAAGCCGAACTGGTGTCGCAAAACTACTGTGTCCGCTGTGGCTACGACCTACGTCGCGCATCGACAATTGGTATCAGTTCAGCGGCAAGACAACTCGACGGCTGAATCACCGACCTCTGCCGAGTTCGAAGGGATGCGAGATGATACCCAACCCTTGAGGGGGTATGTAAAAAAATGCGACCGCCCTCACGTTTTAGGAAGAACGGCCGCACCATCCTGGGAGGACGTATTGGTAAATTATCAGAGGGAGCCGAAGCTTCTCTTCGCGTGTTCTTCGATCAGTGCGGCCACCTTCTCCGGCGCTTCAAGCGAGGGGAAGTGGTTCACACCGGGAAGGATTTCGAGCCGTGAGCCCTGCAGTGCCTTTTGCAACGACGTGGCGAAAGGCTCGACCGGGTTCGGAACATCATCGGCTCCCTGAATGATCAGGGCCGGAGCCTTGATCGAGGCATATTGTTCCGCCATGTCGTGGTTCAGGAAGGCGGCGGCATTGGCTTTCAGAGAGTGTGCCGGCCATTTTCCGGCTTCTGCTCCGACAACATCCGTTACGCCGAAAGGCTTGTAGAAGGCGATCGCGCCGGACGGCGTCGCAACTGCATTGGCCACCATGTCAACCGACATGCCGCTGTCACGCATCTGTTTGCCGTCGATATAGCATCCGGCGTAAACGAGGCCGGCGACCCGATCCGGGTATTTGAATGCGAAGGTCGAGGCAATGTTACCACCGATCGAGTGTGCGACCAGAACGACCGGCTCTGTCACGCCGGCGGCGTCCAGAACGGCCTTCAGATCTTCCGCATGCCTGGGAATGCTATAGGATGCCGCATCCAGGGGTTTCGCCGAGCTTCCGTATCCGCGGCTGTCGTAAGCGACCGTGCGGTAGCTTTTCGAAAGGCTGTTCGTCTGCGAGGTCCAGATGTCGTGAATGCCGAAATAGCCTGGCACGAAGACAATGGTTTTGCCTTCGCCCTTTACCTCGAAATAGATTTCGAGATTGTCATCCGTAAGTGCAAAATTTGCGCTACCCACTTGAATTGTTTTCCTTTCTTCTGATGCAGCTGCTGAAGTCGTTGATGCCAGGCCACTTGTCGTCAAGCATGCCAGGGCGGCAACGGAACCTTCAAGAAGCCGGCGTCTCGAGAACGCGAGAGGTACGTTTTCTGGCGCGCCATATCCATCGAAACCACCGGGCATTGTCGATTCCTTATCGGTTATTCAAAGCGAAATTGCATGCGTTTTCGCATCGATCTGCAGCCAACACGTGAAGCCGCAGCCTAAGTTCCGCGGTTCCACAGCCAAGAAAACTTAAGTTTTATCCTCCGGCCCTTCCATCGGTCCAAAGGGGTATGCTGAAAGGAACATCGCAGATCGGCGAAGCCTTGCATTTTTGGCTTCCGGCATCGAGTGGTCGCCGCATATCGGCATTCGTCAGGCTCGGAAATCGACCATCGCCAGGACCTCCTGGCGATGGTCGTTGATGGTTTTGATTATGCGGCTGCCCAGTGGTCTACGCAGCAACGCCTGTAGTGTTCGCGATAGGTCACCGTCGATTTCGGCAGAAGGCTTCCATCGCGCCAGTCGAGCACGCAGGCATAATGCCGGACAACGTCCAGAGCGTCGATTTCGCCTGAACGATACATCGCGGCAACCGTCTCGGGATCGGTTGCAAGCTTCTCGAGCCGTGTCCGGCGCTGGCTTTCGCGCTCGGCCTTTGTGGCCTCCAGGTCAAGTTCGTACTCGCAAATGTCGGGATCGACAGGTCGGATCACCACGCCATAGTCCTTGCGGGCACGTTCGATCGATACATAGTCGTCGATGACGTCTTCGAGAACGGCCTCGGGATCACGCTCGAGGGGGTCGCCCTGGCCGCCGCCGCCACCGGAAGGCCGGGAAATGAGGTCGCCGGTGGCCACTTCAATACCCGAAATATTGGTGCCGAACCATTCGACATCCTCGCTGCCGTTTCTCACGATCGTCAGACCGGCTGGCGATCCCGGCAGACCACCGTTGATCCCCCACGGAACAGCGCGTTCGCGGTCGTGAATGAAGGACATGCGGACCTGATCGATTTCTGTCCAGCGAGACGATTTCACAAGGCCGACGCCACCACGCCATTTGCCAGGCCCACCGGAATCCGTCTGGATTTCGCTGTTCACGACGATGAGAGGAAGAAGTCTCTCCTGGGGTTCGACCTGTTGGATTGCCAAGCCGGCGCCTGCGGTGAAGGTATAGACGTTGGCACCATCGAGACCATTGCGGCCGCCCCAGCCACCTGCGATCCAGTCGTAGTAGAGGAAGCTTTTCCTGTCTGCGGTATTGTTGTCTATGCCGCCTGAAAGAAGGAACTCCATCGCGAAGGCACAACCGCGCGCCAGATCCGGAAGAACCGCCGACCAGATTTCGCTGGTCGCCTGATAGATCTTCTGCAGAACCATCACATAGCCCTGTGTCGCAACAGGCCATTGTGCATTGATCATCGTGCCTTCAGGCTGGATGAATTCGGTCACCCGGTAGAAGCCGCCATTGAGCGGCAGGTCCGGAAAGAACGTTTTCATCGCGCCGATGACGCCCGAAATGCTTGCGCCAAAGCCCATGTTGAAAAGCGTATTCAGGCATGGATTCGTGCCGGTGAAGTCGTAAACGAGCGTGGTGCCGCGTTTCGTCATCTTCAGTTTTACCGGGATCATGCCATCCGCATTGGTGCTCGGGTCGCGGTCGAAGTAGTCGACGGCGCTCCATTCACCATCCGGAATATCGGCAAGACGCTGACGCAGGGAGCGCTCGACATAGTCCTGCACTTCCTGGATCGCCTGTTCGACGGTTTCGCGGCTGTATTTCTCGACGAGCCGGGTCATCTCGCGCTCAGCGACACGTGTCGCTTCCGCCTGCGCCCGAATGTCGCCGATGATGTCGGCCGGAGCGCGCGTGTTCTGGGCCACGAAGTTGGCGACGTCCTGAAGGAACCTGCCCTTGTGCCAGATACGGGTCGGCGGAATGCGCAGGCCCTCGGCGAACATGTCGGTGGCGTTGACGTTCATCGAACCGGGCATCGGGCCACCGACATCCGTCCAGTGGCCGTTGGCCTGGGCCCAGGCGATCAGTTTGCCCCCGGCAAAGATCGGGCGAATGATGCGCGTGTCGCAGACATGCGTTCCACCGATATAAGGATCGTTGACGATGAAGACGTCGCCGTCATGGATATCGCCGGCGAAAACATCGATCACCGCCTTGCAGGTGAATGGCATCGTGCCGATGTGACCCGCAAGATCCTGATTGCCGACCGCCAGAAGATTGCCCTCGGCGTCATGTGTCGTGCACGAGAAGTCACGGTTGAACACGACGAATGAATGGCAAGTCTTGATCACCTGCTCCGCCATCTGGTTGACGGCGGAGATGAAGGCGTTGTTGAGGACCTCGAAGGTGACAGGGTCCAGCGCTGCGCGTGTTTGAGAAAGAGCGTTCATGGGCTTAGTCTTCCAGGCGGATGATGAGATTGCGGAACTTGTCCATTGCCGCGGTCGAACGGGGCGGAACGACAATCGTCGAGTCGAACTGTTCGACGATGGCCGGTCCTGCGATTTCCATTCCCGGAGCAAGGCGGTCACGATCGAAGATCGGCGTATTGAGTGCCTCGGTGCCACCAAACCACACGTCTCTGTATGTCTTGGGTTCAGCCACGCCGCCGACGAGTTCGTAGACGGGAAGTTCGGCCTTTTCGACCTGGCCGATCGCCTTCAGGTTGATGCGGAAGAAGTCAACCGGGGTATCGTCGCGACGATAGTCATACTCGCGTTCGTATTCCAGGTGGAACAGTGAAGTCAGTTGCTCGGTGCCGGTGATGGTGCCCGGCGCCGAGATCGTCAGCGTTCGCCACTGGCCCTCGTACATCATGTCGATCGATCGCTGCAGCACGATGCGGTCATCGGAAATGCCTTCGTGATGCAGGCGTTCGATCGCCGTCGTCTCCAGTCGCCGGAATGCAGCTTCGAGATCCGCAGGCTCGACCTCATGGGCGGGCTTCAGATAGCTTTCGGCAAAGTCGTGCTGCACATCGACCAGCAGGCATCCCCATGCCGACGTCACGCCCGGGTTGGGCGGAACGATGACGACGGGGATCGAAAGTTCGCGCGCGACATCGACACCATGAAGGGCGCCGGCGCCACCGAATGCCACCAGGGCAAAGTCGCGCGGATCATAACCACGCGCCACGGAGATCAACCGGACGGCATCGGCCATATTCGCATTGGCGACGCGAATGATGGCATCGGCCGCCGCTTCGCGGGTATAGTTGTGCTGTGTCGCGACGACGTCGACCGCCTTCTTCGCGAGTTCGGCGTTCAGCGTGATCTTGCCGCCGGCAAGAACAGGTCCCTGTCGTCCCAGAACGACGTTGGCGTCGGTGTTGGTCGCCTGGCTGTTACCCTTGTCGTAGCAGGCCGGACCCGGATTGGAGCCAGCGGACTGGGGGCCGTTGTGCAGGGAACCTGCCGGGTCGGTCCAGGCCAGTGAACCACCGCCGGCGCCGATCGTCAGCACCTCGATCGCTGGGAAGCGGATGGGGTAGCCCCATTCGATATGCCAGTCGCGCGTGACCCGGATGTCGCCGCCATAGGTCATCGACACGTCGGTGGATGTGCCGCCCATGTCGAGGCCGATGGAATTCTGGAAACCTGCAAGCATGGCCACATGACGCGAGGCGAGCGCGCCAGCGGCAATGCCGGAGCCTGCAAGCCGGGCCGAGAACTGGCGCACGCTGGCGGGCGTCATCACGCCGCCGCCGCTGTGAAGCAGCAGCAGGTCCCTCTTGTAGCCGCGCTCGGCGAGATAATCGCCAAGGCGCGAGACGTAGTCACTGACCACGGGGCTTGTCGCGGCGTTGATTACCGTCGTAACGAAGCGCTCGTATTCGGAGATTTCCGGCAGTACCTCAGATGAGATCGAGACCGGAACCCCAGGCATTTCCTCCAGAATAATTTCCCGCATGCGCTGTTCGTTTTGACCGTTCAGATATGCGTTTATGAAGCAGATCGCGACGGCACCGACTTCGCGGCGCTTGACTATCTTTGCGATCTTGCGCGCCTGCTCTTCGTTTAAGCGGGTCAGGATCTTGCCCGTCGCATCGACGCGTTCCTCGACTGTCAGGCGGTCGCGGCGCTTCACGTGCGCCGGAGCCAGATCCTTGTACGCGTCCCAGATATCTTCCCGGACGCCGCGGCGGATTTCGAGGACGTCGCGGAAACCTTCCGTGGAGATGATAACCGTCCTCGGCAGGTTGCGGGTAATCAGTGCGTTTGTCGCAACTGTCGTCCCATGGCAAAAAAGATTGACGGTGTTGAGGTCTATCCCGGCCTTCTCAACGCCATCGATAATGCCCCGGATTGGATCACCGGGCGTCGACGACGTTTTCTCGATCGAGATCTTGCCTGTCTCCTCATCGACGATACATATGTCTGTGAACGTACCGCCGGTATCTACCGCGACTCGAATATTCTGACTCAACGCAAGTCTCCCTTACTTGGATAGTTCTCCGCCTATTGTTCGGCGGTAGTGCTTAGTCGTGTCGCGTGAAATGACTTCCGCAGACGATTTGCAAATGATGCGATGTAACAAGACGCTGGCGGCTACCTTCGCCCGGCCATTGCCCCGAGGAGATCGATCTTCGGGACAACAGTGTCGCGGTGGTCATGCGTGTCGCGAGCCTGTGGATGTGCGCGACACGCGTCAGACCAAAAACTTACTTGAACAGAACGTCCATCGGAACCGGTTCGGAAATCGTCCAGTCACCGACAACGCCCGGCTTGCCCGCCTTCGTTTCCACGATCAGAAGACGGCCGGTGTTCTGGCTGTGCAGTTCGCTGGTGAAGGTGCGCGGACCGAACAGGGTCGGTTCGTCCTTGAACTTCTCAAGCTCGGCGACGACAGCTTCGCTTTCAGATGTCTTTGCCCGTTCGACGGCCTTTGCCCAAACATCGATGGCAACGTAACCCGGATAGACGTGCATTGTCGCGGGCGCGCTGCCTGTCTTTTCCTTATACGTTTCGTTGAATTTCACGACGTCGGGGTTCGGATCATCACCGTGTACCGACGCGGGAACGGGTACGTAAAAGTCGGTCAGGCCAGGCACTGCCGAAAGCCAGTAGCTCCCGTCCATCGCTGTCCCGGAAAGCAATTTGGAGTTGATACCGGCGGCTCGGATCTGCTTAATGGCGGAGACAGCCCCCGGCATCATGGTGCAGATCATGATCACATCGGGCTCCTGTGGCAGCGACTTGATACGGGTGATCTGGGCAGCAATGGAAGCATCGTCGTTCTTGAAGGTATCACTGCCGACGAGCTTGGCGTCCTTCGCTTCGAGTTTCTCCATCATCCAGTCGAAACCGCTGCATGTCGCCTTGTTATATGCGGTCCAGGTGTCGAGCAGCTTGTAGAAATTCCGGGCACCCTTCTTCTCGTAGGCCCATTCTGCCATCGTGGCTCCGGTGACTTCGGCAAGTACCGAGGCACCGAACGAGTGAGGACCGACACCCTGAATGCCGGCCTTGGCAGCTTCGGCGCAGGAGAAGATGGAAATCTTGCCGGCACTTTCAGCGGCGAGTGCGGCCGGTGCTCCGAAATCGTAATCGCAGGATACGACGACCATGTCTGCGCCCTGGTCGAGGACCGAAAGACCGGCCTTTGCGCCCTCCGCGCGGTCCGACTTGGTATCTGCGCTGACCACCTTGACCTTCTTGCCCAGAAGGCCACCGGCGGCATTGATTTCCTCGATGCGGATCATGGCGGCATCGACTGCAGGCTTGTCGTAGGCTTCCATGAAGCCCGACGTTGCCGTGGCAAAACCGATAGTGATGCTATCCGCGTCCTCGGCGTAAGAGGGCGCAGACAGCGCCGTTGCGGCAAGTGCCAGAGCAATAATCTTCTGCGAGCGATATGTCATGCACGTCTCCTTTTCGAGGTTGGCCGTGTGGCGCTTGATTAGTCAACGCGATTGCGCGTGACGGAGAGTTCCCGGTTTCGAAGAAGACCGGAAGGCCGGAAAGCGAGGATTGCGATCATGATGACGCCGAGGGCGATTTCCTGAAGTCCGTTGTAAAGTGCGAATTTGGTACCGCCGATCATCACGCCTGCTTCGAAGAAGCGGAGGATCTGGATCAGCAGGGAGAGGAGGACCACGCCGATCACCGCGCCCGACAGGCTGTACATCCCGCCGACGACGAGCATGGACAGGCTTGTGAATGTCAGGCCAAGGTAGAAGGTGTCGGGGGTTACGACGCCGACGGAATGGGCCATCATCGCTCCACCGAGCCCCATGATCGCAGCCGACACCGTGAAGGCGACGAGCCTCTGTCTGGGAATGTCGACGCCCGACGCTTCCGCGGCAGTGGCTTCGTCACGTGCTGCGCGCAGAGCAAGGCCGGAGCGGGAAATCGCATATGCCCAGGAGATAAAAATCGAGAGGATCGCGGCGATCAGATAAGGCCAGAGCGTTCTAACGATCGGAATGCCCACCACCGAAGAGGTGCCGCCCGTCACGCTATCCCAGTTCGAATAGATGGTGTGAACCATTGCCAGGATGGCAAACGTGGCAATTGATGCGGCGATCCCTGACAGCCTCATCAGAATCTTGCCGAAAACCAGTGCCACAGCTGCGGCAAAGAGTGCGGCCACGAATGCCGCCTGCCAGTAGGGCAGATTGGCATCGGCGAGCCATGTCGGCAGGCCTGGCAGCAAGGTGGACTTCATGATCGGATTGATGGTCAGCCATGCTGCGGCATAGGCGCCGAGACACGTGAACCCGATATGGCCGAAACTCAGGACGCCCGAGTTGCCGATGAACGTATAGAGGCCAACGGCAAGAATAACCTGAACGAGCAGATCGATCATCGACTGGTTGAATGGTCTTGTACCGAACATGAAGGTCAGGACCGAAATCGCGATCAATATGAGAGCAAGAAGAATTGGCGTCTCGATCGTGCGCCGCGCCACGAAGAAAACAGGCGGCTTGTCCGTTGTCTGATCGGGCATACCTGCAAGGCTCCCGGTCGGCTTGACATCAGTCATATCAGCCATGGTTAGACCCTTTCTTGTGTGCCGGACGCGGGCATCAGGCCCCGGGGAAGGAACAGGAGGACAAGAATAACGGCGCCGTAGACGAATGCGTCTCGGAACGGCCGTGCTTCTATGGGAAGGAAGACCTGCAGGATAACCGAGGCGGCACCGAGCAGAAAACCGGCCAGCACGGCACCCGGCAGGCTACCCAAGCCTCCGATGACAGTCGCGATGAAGGCCATGAGCATGATCGGAGCGCCCATCTGGATATCGGCTGTGCCCGTCTGGCTCGTCAGGATCAGCGCGATCGCTCCAGCAAGAGCGCCGGACAGGGCAAACGCACCCATGATCACCCGATTGGCACGCACGCCGAGCATTCTGGCCATGGTGAAATTCTCGGCTGCGGCGCGCATTTCAAGGCCGAACCGGGTTCTGCGCAGAGCAATCGATAGACCGGCGAGGATGATGAGCGTGATGCCGATGGTGATGATCTGCAGAAGCGGAATTCGACCGCCGAGGATCTCGACCGGCTCCGAAAGCGCGGGCAGGAGGAGGATGGATTTTGGGCGGCTGGTGAACAGCATGAGCAGGAAATACCGGATCACGAAGCCGAGTGCGAAGGATGCGATCATCATCGTCGCCGGGTTGGCATTCCTGAATCTGCGGAAGACGACGAGTTCGCACAGGACCGAGAGAACCGCTCCGAGAGCGAGAACGAAGGGGATGAGAACGTACCAGGGAAGATTGCCTGCGAAGACGATGGCGATCGCCCCGGTCGACGGCCAGAGCAAGGCGAAGACGCAGAAGGCGATGACATCGCCATGCGCGAAGTTCACCAGCCGCATAACACCGAAGATGAGGGCGATACCAAGCGCGCCGAGCGCGTAGAGGGATCCCAATGATAGCGAGTCAAAAAAGATCTGCAGCATGTCAGTGTTCCTCATAGCCAAAATATGCGGCCTGAAGCGCATCGCTTTTGCCAAGCTCGCGGGCATCCCCGTCCAAGACCACTTCGCCGCCGCGCATCAGCATCATGCGACCGCCAACCATCATGGCGCGGGTGGAGCTTTGCTCGACGATCAGAAGGGTCAGGGCCAGTTGCGAACGCAAAGCCACAAGCCGCTCGTAAACCAGGTCGATCACGTTCGGCGCCAGGCCAAGGGAAGGCTCGTCGATCGCGATCAATTTCGGATTGGTCATCAGCGCTCGTCCTATGACGAGCATCTGCTGCTGTCCTCCGGAAAGCAGACCGGCCTGATTGTGCCGCCGCTCCTTCAGGATCGGAAATGTCGCGTAGACACTTTCCAGTTCGTTGGACACGTTCGACTTGGCGCCGCGCATGCCGACACCGACCATGAGGTTTTCCTCGATCGTCAGTGAGCCGAACACGTCTCTACCTTCCGGGACCATCGAAAAGCCCAGGCGAGCCACGTCTTCCGGCGCCTTGCCCGTGATATCCTGCCCGCCGAAGGACACAGTCCCGGCGGAGAGCGGTGTCACACCCGCAATCGATCGCATCAACGATGATTTGCCGGCACCGTTCGGGCCTGTGATGAAGATGATGTCTCCTTCGTTCACCGTGAAGCTGACGCCCCTGACGGCAGTCAGTCGGCCATAACGAACGGCAACATCCGAAACAGATAATATTGTCATGCGAGGGCCTCTATCGTGGGGAGTTCCGCATCCGCAGCCGTGCCCATGTAGGCGTGTCGGACTTTTTCGCTGTTGCGAATCGCCTCGGGCGTTCCGTGTTCGATTACCGCGCCGGAGTCCAGAACGTGGATGTAGTCGCACAGGCCAAGAACGAGGCCGACATTGTGCTCGATGATAAGGACGCCGCAGCCCAGTTCCTTTGCGATGCGACGCACAATGTCCGACAGTTCCGCTGCTTCCTGCGCGCTCATGCCGGCAGCAGGTTCGTCAAGCAGGATGAAAGAGGGTTTGCCCATCAGGGCGCGACCAATGCCAACACGCCGTTCGTCGGTGTAGGGCAAAGTTCCGGCCAGGCTGGAGGCGAGATGGGGGATCTGCATCCACTCCAAGATCGACGTCGCCTCCGCAATGGCCGCGCGCCGGCTCATTCCGAGGCCAACCCCGGTGACTTCCAGATTGTCCAGAACGGGGAGATCGCGAAACAACCGGCCGCTTTGGAACGTGCGCGCGACGCCATGCCGTCGAACCTGAAACGGCTTGAGGCTCTGGATGTCGCCAGTCCCCATCTTTATCGTTCCCGATGTCGGAGACTGGAAGCCGGTCAAGACATTGACCAGCGTGGTCTTTCCCGCCCCATTCGGACCGATAAGACCAAAGATCGCACCGGGCTCGATCGTCATCGTCACCGATGACAGAGCTTTCAGTGCGCCGAACGCGACCGATACGGATTCCGCGCTAAGATTGTTCATTTCTTAACCCTCAAATGAGAGGGCACACCCGCTACTGGCTTCGCGGCCTTAATTGAATAGCGATGTTCCCACTCGGTTTCAGCTTGCCTCTTAGGGCCCTGAATTTCTTATTGTGGTGAGACTAATGTATCCGCCGCGGCTACCCCATCTGTCAGAAGGGGTATTCCTTAGGGTTGATGCTCGTCATATTTGAACTTTAGTGAGTTCTGAAGGCGATGACAGGGAGGAAACTTACCACAGACGAAGGCCCTGGTCGATTTCTGAGCAAGTTGATGCTGCAAAGGCAATCGCTTGCCCGCTTTCTGTGCAATTCTGGTGTGTGACCTGCCATGATCATCTGTTTGGCATACCCCATCAGGCAGATGTGGGGGCAGGGGTATTCTTCTATCCTCGACCCGTGCTCAGCTGTGTTGAAGCCGATGACCGAAGCCGAGGCATGATGTGCCAAGTGCGACGTGACTACCCGAAGTCGTGGTGATGCCCGACGGGAAGACAGCCGCCAAAATTTCCAATCTCCGGAGTGAAAACGATGAGAGTTGATTTGAATGCAGACGCTGGCGAAAGCTACGGTCGTTGGACGATTGGCGACGATGCAGCCTTGTTTCCGCATATCACCTCGGTGAACGCCGCCTGCGGCTGGCATGGCGGGGACCCGAAATGCATGCGTGAGGCCGTTCGGCTGGCCGGGGAGCACAATGTCGGGCTTGGCGCGCATCCGGGATTTCCCGACCTGATGGGATTTGGTCGCCGTATGATGGCGGCAACCCACCAAGAAGTGATCGATATGTGCGTATACCAGGTCGGCGCCCTTATCGGTTTCGCAAAGGCCGAAGGCGTCCGTCTCAATCACATCAAGCCACATGGTTCACTCAACTTCCATATCTACGCTGACCCGGAACTCGCGTTGAAATACGCGAAAGCCTTGCTGGCGCTGCAGTCGGACCTGATCTTCAATGTGACCGTCGGCACACAGGTTGAACTGATGCGCAAGAACGGCATCAAGGTGATCAGCGAAGCCGTTGCGGACATGGAATATAATGATGACGGCACAGTCATCTTCGAGCGCATTACGGCGCGCAAGGATCCGGCGTATATTGCAAAGCGCGCCGTCCAGATGGCTTCTGGTATCATTGAAACGATCAATGGCAAGAAGCTCGCGGTAAAGATCGATACGCTTTGCCTGCATGGCGACCGCGACAACTCGGTTGAAATCGCCAAGGCGGTCAATCTGGCTCTCAAGCAGTCCGGCTATACGCTCGCTGCTCCCAGCGCTTCAGCGCTGTAAGCCGGGAGGTCGTTTCCATGGTTCTTCGAAGCGAAACAGCAATCGAGCCGCGCTACCGCATTGGCGGTGACGAATACATTCTCGTCGAGTTTGCCGAGTCGATGAGTTTGGAGGCGAACCTGCGCGCCAAGGAAGCCGCAGCTCTCGTCGAAGCCAGCAAGGTTCCCGGCATACTGGAAGTGTGTCCGGCTCACGTTTCATACCTCGTGCGTTACGAGCCTGAGACCATTGCGCCTGCCAAGCTTATCAACGCTCTGAAGTCGATCACAAAAGAGGCGTTGACCAGTGAACTGAGACCCTTCCGTACGCGCCTGATCGACATGCCGGTGCTTTTCGACGACCCCTGGACGCATGAGGTGCTGATGAAGTACCGGGATCGCGTTCAGGAGCCGACGATGACGGACGCGGAATATCTTGCCAGTGTGAATGGCCTTTCCAGCACAGCAGCACTTTTCGAGCGGCTCTGCGAAATGCCTCACATCTCGACGACCATCGGCTTTGCTCCCGGAAATATCTGGACATTCCAGATGACCGAGAAGGACAAGCAGATTCAGGCGCCGAAATATCTTCGTCCTCGTAACGAAACGCCGGATCGCGCTTTTGCATTGGGCGGCGCCTTCACGGCGGTTTATCCGACGCGCAGTGCCGGCGGATATCCCATTATCGGTCGTGCAGCCCCTCCCATCTATGATCCGAGCAGGCCGATACCGGACCTTGCGGAAACCGGCTGGCTGGTGCGGCTCGGTGATATTTTCCGTGTCCGCTCCATCCTACGCGATGAATATGACCGTATTCAGGAGGAAGTTGCGGAGGGAACGTATGAGTATAGAAAACTCGATATCGAATTCGATCCCAACGCCTTCTTCGCGACGCCCAAGCCCTACATTCGGGATTTGGTAATGCCGCTTGTCGAAGGAGATTCCAAATGATCGAGGTTATCGTTCCAGGATTGGCAACCACCGTTCAGGATGCCGGGCGCTTCGGCTACAGCAAGGACGGCATCTCACCTTCCGGTGCCCTGGATCAGTATTCCTACCGTCTCGCCAATGCGCTCGTCGGGAATCCTGAAGGCAGCAGCGTTCTTGAAATTACCTATGCCGGTCCAAAACTGAAGTTCAAGGCGCCTGCCGTGATCGCTGCCACAGGGGCATTGATGCAAATGCTTGTCAACGGTTCGCCGGTTCCAAGCTGGGAATCCGTGCCCGTATCGGAAGACGACGAGATCAGCTTCGGATATCTGCAGGCCGGGGCTCGCGTCTATCTCGCAGTCAGCGGCGGCATCGATGTCGAGCCGGTCATGGGAAGCCGGTCCACCAATCTCCTCCTGAAAATGGGCGGGCTGGACGGACGTTCTCTTGCGGCGGGCGATGTTCTGCGGTTCGGAACGAGCCATGATCGCGTTGGAACCCGCAGGGTGGAGGAAACGCATAGGCCAAAGTTCGAGAAGCATATGGATCTCCGCTTCATTCCCGGACTGTTTTCGTATCGCCTGACGGATGAAGGGTTTCGACAGTTTTGCGAGACGACCTGGATTTCGACGCCTCATGCCGACCGCACGGGTTTCCGCATGACCTCCGCCGAAAAGCAGGCTCTCGAATTCAAGCCCCGTACCCCGCCATTCGGTGCGGGCAGCGATCCGTCGAATGTCGTTGATGCGGGATACCCGATCGGCTCGATCCAGATCCCCAGCGGGACGGAACCAATCGTGTTGCACAGAGATGCGGTAACGGCCGGTGGCTATTTCACGGCTGGCACTGTCATATCGCCGGATCTGAACCTTCTTGCACAATGTGCAACCAAAACCACGGTTCGGTTTGTGCCAATCGAGCTGGATGACGCGGTGGCCGCACGTGTTCGGTACAAATCGGATCTCGACCAGATCGTGCAGCAGATAAATCAGCAATCTTAGCGGAGAGAAAAAATGAGCGGAACAGTCGCGCAAGTGTTTGCACCAATTCCAGGCGTTATCTATCGGCGTCCTTCACCCGACAAGCCAGTCTTTGCCAATGAAGGCGATATGGTTGCTGTTGGTGACACTATCGCTTTGGTAGAGGTCATGAAGAGCTTTTACCCGGTCACGACGGAAGTCGCGGGCAAGGTCGTGCGGTTTCTCGTCGATGCCGAGAGTGAGGTATCTCCCGGGGAAGCGATCGCTGAAATCGAGGTGACGGAATGAGCGATCTCGAGTTTGGTCCTGTTCTTATCGCCAATCGAGGCGAGATCGCCTGCCGAATAATTCGAACCTGCAAGCGCCTCGGCATCAAGACGGTCGCGGTCTATTCCGAGGCGGACAAGGCAAGCCGTCACGTGAAAATGGCCGACGAAGCGATCTTGATCGGTCCCGCCCAGGCCAAGTTGAGTTATCTCAATCTGGATCGCATTTTTGGCGCGGCAAAAGAGAGCGGCGCAAAAGCCATCCATCCCGGTTACGGTTTTCTCGCGGAAAACACGTCTTTTGCAGAGCGTTGCGCTGCGGAAGGCATCGTCTTTATCGGTCCCGACGCCAAGACAATCAGCCAGATGGGCGACAAGGCGGCGGCAAGAGCTGCTGCTATCTCTGCGGACGTACCGGTGGTTCCGGGAAGCGACACGGTCGATGCTTCGGATGCTCTGACGGTCGGCGAAAAGCTGGGTTTCCCGATCATGATCAAGGCCGCTGCCGGTGGTGGCGGGCGAGGCATTCGGATCGTGCATTCCGCCGTCGACCTCGAAACCGCCTTCGCAGAGGCCAGCCGCGAAGCCACGGCTGCGTTCGGTGACGGGCGTATCTATATCGAGAAGGTGGTTCAGAATGCACGCCACGTCGAAGTACAGGTACTGGGCGACGGAAAAGGCAATGTCGTGCATCTATACGATCGCGATTGCTCGCTCCAGCGGAAGCGCCAGAAGCTGATCGAAGAGGCCCCGAGCCCGGCGCTTTCGCCCGTGATGCGGGAGAAAATCTCCGAGGCCGCCGTGCGGCTGGCGGCAAAGGTTTGCTACAAGAATGCCGGTACGATGGAGTTTCTGGCCACCTCGTCCAAATTCTACTTCATCGAAATGAATACCCGCATCCAGGTCGAACATCCGATCACGGAGATGATCACCGGCGTCGATGTGGTGGAGCAGCAACTCCGCATCGCTGCGATTGGGAACCTTGCGATCAGTCAGTCCGACGTGAAAATCAACGGCGTCGCGTTCGAGTTCCGGGTCAATGCGGAGGACCCGCAGAAAGGGTTCATGCCGTCTCCGGGTACGATTTCCGTCCTCGATCTTCCCGCGCGCGACGACGTGCGTATGGATTTCGGCGTGGACGAGGGCGGCGCTGTCGTCCCGTTTTACGACTCGATGGTTGGCAAGATCATCGTCTGGGCCCCGGATCGCCGTGAGGCCATTGCCCGAGCCGCTGACGTTCTGGCGGCCTCCAGGATCGAAGGCATCAAGACCACGATTCCTCTCCATCGCGACGTACTGGCGCAAGACTGGTTCGCCAAGTGCGACTTCAATACGATGACACTCGAAAAGTATTTAGAGGCGTAGCTGCTGAAATCTCCAGTCGATTGAAGAGACCTCTCAGCCTTCCACGTTGACTGTGGGAGGCTGTTTCCATCGGCCGCTGAATGGCCCCTCCAACGCAAAAAGTCGCTAGTCCACTAGATGAGGCGACTTTCTGCTCAGAATTTTGAGGTAAGTCCTGACACGTACGCGATCACTGCCGAGCGTCACCCAAATCCGCAATGCCACCTTGCACGTCGACTATGGCGGCGTCCGCTTTCTCATTGACCCGATGCTCGCGGACAGAGAAACGAGTCCAGGGTTCGCACGTTCTTCTAACAGCGAGTTCCGCAACCCTCTTGTCTCGTTGCCGATGGCTATCAGCGATATCGTCAACGTGGACGCCGTTGTCGTTACCCATCTGCATTCTGATCATTGGGATATAAAGGCCATCGAGAGTATAGATAAGTCGCTTCCGGTTTTCGTTCAAAGTGACGCAGATGCCACGATGGTTAGGGGGCAAGGTTTCACGGATGTCCGCGTCCTTGCCGCTACATCTGAATTCAGAGGCGTGAGCCTTGCTAAGACTAGCGGTCAGCACGGGACCGATGAGACATTGGCAGCCATACCTCTCGGTATGGTGTCCGGCATTGTGTTCAAACGAGCAGAAGAGAAGTGTCTCTACATTGCCGGTGACACCATCTGGAATGACCACGTTAGAGATGCAATTGAAATGCACAAGCCGGATGTGATCGTACTGAACGCCGGCAAGGCCACGTTCGATGGCTTCCCCCCCATCATTATGGGCGAAGTTGACGTGATTGCCGTCCACAAGGCTGCTCCTGAAGCCAAGCTGGTCGCAAGCCACATGGAAGCGGTCAACCATTGCGTCCTAAGCCGTAAGGCACTTCGCGAATTCGCAGAGAGAGAGGGCTTCTCCGGCAACTTGGCCATTCCAGCCGATGGCGAGACCCTTGCCCTTTAGTTTGCCTATAGCCAACATTGCGAGGCGGCTCGAGTGACGCCCTAAAGTCGGAGACCATGCCTATCTGAACCGCCCCGGCTTTGCCGGAGACCGTTTGGTTTAAGTTATGCGGCCATGGCTGGCACGTCCAGCATGGCGTAGTATCGTTCTTCGGCCTCGGCTGGCGGTATATTCCCGATGGGCTCGAGAAGGCGGCGGTGGTTGAACCAGATGCCGTAATGGGGCTCGGCGCGCATCGTCACCTTTCAGCAAGTTGCGAACATGCAGATGATCTTGTCGTTGTCCTTGGCGCGCGTAGCGTGTCGGCAGGGTTTGCCATGAGGCACCCCCAGTTGGGTTCAAAAACGGAGGACAAGAACATGGATTATTTTATCGGTCTCGACGTCTCGCTGGCGAGCACCGCCATCTGCGTTCTAAATGCTCACGGAAAGGTGGTGAAGGAAACCAAAGTGGAGACTGAGCCGGAGGCGCTGGCTGCGTTTCTGCGGAGTTTGTCCGGGAACGTGATAATGGTGGGGCTTGAGGCAGGTCCGCTGTCGCAATGGCTTCACAAGCCCCTGATGGAGGGTGGCTTCGAGATGGTGTTGATGGAAACGCGGCAGGTGAAGGGCGCTCTGCAGGCTATGCCGATCAAGACCGATCGCCGTGACGCCGAAGGTATAGCCCGGCTTTTGCAGATGGGCTGGTTCCGCCCCGTGCATTGCAAGTCGGTGTCGGCCCAGGAAATGCGAGCGCTTCTGAATGCGCGCAAGGCAATTCAGCAGTCGACCATCGATCTTGAATTGTCGCTGCGGGGCGTTCTGCGCAACTTCGGACTGAAGATAGGCCAGGTAAGCAAAGGGCGCTTCGAGGCCCGTATCCACGAGCTCATCGAGGACAATCCGATGCTTGAAGCCGCGGCGAACCCGATCCTGCGGGCCCGTATAGAGTTGCGTAATGAGCTGGCTAAACTGGAGAAACAACTGTGCGATCTGGCCAAGGCCGATTCTGTATGTCGTCTGATGATGAGCATGCCGGGCGTTGGAGCAATCGTTGCTTTGACAGTGCGATCTGCCATCGATGATCCAGAGCGCTTCCGTTCCTCGAAGGATGTCGGTCCCTGGGCCGGTTTGACACCGAGACGCAATCAGTCTGGTGAGCGTGATGTCGTCGGCCAGATCACGCTAGCAGGCGACGCTGGTCTCAGAACGGCTCTTTTTCAGGCCGCCACGGTGATGCTGAATCGTGGTAAACCCAATTGGCTGACGGCTTGGGCGTGGAAAGAAGCGTGCAACGATTGGCTTGGCACGACGTATCGGTGTGGTGCTGCACCGGATGTGGCGGGATGGAAAGGCGTTTCGATTCACCCGCGAGGCGACCACTATGGGTGCCGCAACGTAACTGCTCTTCATCAACCGAGTTTACCAGGAAGGATTAACAGGCCGCGCGTGAAGCGCTGGATCTTCGAGGTCCCACGCCGGGACGCAGTGCCCGATGACGCCGATGGGTCGACTGTAGCCGGGGCGATAGCTCCGAGCACGCGAACCAGATGGGCGCGCGGGGACTGCTCTTGGACCAGGCATCGTGTGGCGGCCATCGCGCCGACCACGGACGGAAGCACCATCCCGGCTTGGGAAGAAACCTAGAAATCAGTTGCCACGTTCGCCGCAGCAAAGTTCTAAAATTAGCACCTTGAACTGGATCGCGAGCGGTCAGCCGCCTCGTGTTGTGTTTGTGCGGCCCCAGTGTACTTGACACCAACCGCCCCATCGCGGAAGTCGACCCATTCGAGCGTGGCGAACTCCACGGCTTCGAAGTTGCGCCATGGTCCTCGCCGATGGATGACCTCGGCCTTGTAAAGACCGTTGATCGTTTCGGCGAGAGCATTGTCGTAACTATCGCCAACGCTTCCGACAGACGGCTCGATGCCCACCTCCGCCAGCCGTTCGGAATAGCGAATGGACACATATTGGGCGTATTCAACCGGTCGTCGCAACACTGGGTTATTGTCCAGATAATAGATATTGGTTCAAGGCTTCATTTGGTGTCTTCCAGCCAAGCGTTTTCCGGGGCCTATTGTTCAGCGTGTGCGCGACGGCTTCAAGTTCCTGTGCGGTCCAGCGCGATAAGTCGGTGCCCTTCGGGAAGTATTGCCGCAAAAGGCCGTTGGTGTTCTCGTTTGTGCCGCGCTGCCATGGACTGCGGGGCGCTGCGAAGAAGACCTTCACCCCCGACTCGCTCGTGAACCGACCATGGTCGGATAGCTCCTTGCCACGGTCCCAAGTTAATGACCGCCACAGTTCGGCAGGCAGAGTCTTCACGGTGTTCTTGAGCGCATTGGCCATGGTGATAGCCCCATAGCCGGCCAGCGCAGGGCCGTTCTTCGTGCGTTGAACCAGGCCGTATCCTTTCTGGCGAGGAAGGTGAACGAGGCTGGTAAAGCGAGTTGCACGCTCAACCAGCGTTCCAATTGCAGACCGGTTCAAGCCGATGATTAGGTCTCCCTCCCAATGCCCTGGCACCCCACGGCCTTCTACTTCTGAGGGCCGGTTGGAGATCATCACGTCCTCGCTGACATGTGCCCATGCCTTGGCCTGAGCTCTGGCCCGCGGGATGCGCATGGATTGGTCCTCCGGAAAATCGATCCGCAAACGGTGGGCAATCTGTTCTGGCGACCAGGCAGTGACCCATTGACGGTCACCGCGATGCGGCTTGTTGCGACCCTTGAACGGTGCCTGTTGAGGGCCTGTAATCTCACAACCGTCAGGAGCCCGGATCTTGCCCACCAAGCGGTCTTGGACATAGTGGCGCAGCCGTGGATTGGTCACCAGCTTTGCCGCCTTTGGTCTTTTGGCCACCAGCTCCGCCTTCCACTGCGCGACCGAAGCCCGATATTCGAGCTTGCCGCCACGAGTTGCAGCGTTCCGTCTTAGCTCTCGCGAGACCGATGACGGAACCAGCGGGTGCCAACAACCTGCGACACCCCGACTGCCTCTGCGGCCCTCTCACTCGTGATCCCAGTCGCGATTTGTTCCCAGAACCGTCGTTCGATCTCACGCCGAAGAGACGGCGCTCCCGGCGAGCGCATTGCTTCTCGTCCCGTCAACTTCTGCATCCACCCCGCGGGTCGCCCCATAAACACCTCCATGATTGAGGTGTTGCGACGACCAATTGAATACGCCTTGCGAGCCGCGGTCGGAATGATGAACCAGCCCGCCGCGATGGATGGGCCGCCGATCATGTAGCGCCTGGTCGAGGGCATCGAGAACAAAGCCCGCGTGCGCTGTTCGACTGGCCCGCCAGCCAACGATACGGCGGGCGAAGGCATCGATTACAAAGGCCACGTAGACGAAGCCCTGCCAGGTCGCGACATAGGTGAAATCGGATAACCACAGCATGTTCGGCGCGGGAGCCTTGAAGTGGCGGTTGACGCGGTCGAGCGGACACGGGGCAGACCTGTCCGATACAGTGGTTTTGATGGGCTTGCCACGAATGATGCCTTGAAGACCCATCATTCTCATGAGCCTTGCGACGGTGCAGCGAGCAATATCGAAGCCTTCTCGCTGCAACTGTCGCCACACTTTCCGCACGCCATAGACCTGGAAGTTCTCGTTGAACACCCGGCGTATCTCGACTTTCATGGCAATATCATTCCGTTCGCGGGCCGATAGGCGACCCACGTCCGTGCGCTTGGTAACGACTTCATAATAGGTGGACGGGGCAATCGGCAGCAGCCTGCAGATCGGTTCGACCCCGAGCACCGGGCGGTGTTCATCAATGAAGGAAATCATCGCTTCAGTGGGCGGTCGAGCTCCGCCTGGGCAAAATACGCCGAGGCTTTGCGTAAAATCTCATTCGCCTGACGAAGCTCCCGGTTCTCCCGTTCCAGAGCCTTCATCTTCTCCACCACGTCACTCGGCAAACCTGCACGCTTGCCGCTGTCGACCTCGGCCTTCTTCACCCACTCATTGAGCGTATGTGCCGAGCAGCCGATCTTGGCCGCTATCGAGCAGACCGTCGCCCAGCGCGATGAGTGTTCGCCTTCATGTTCCGTCACCATCCGAACGGCACGGGCACGAACTTCAGGAGAAAATTTGTTCGTCGTTTTGCTTGTCATAGACCCTACTTCTCACAAGCTGGGGTCTCCGGCAAAGCCGGGGCGGTTCAATCTGATCGAGTGAGTGCGTCTTACAGCTGATGTTTAACCCGAGGATTTCCATCTGGTGAGATAACCCCTCACAGATGGTTGTGGTCTTTGACGGTTGAAGTAGACACGGTAATTGGAGCAGGCATAGACGGCTCTCACCAAACTAGGGTCATCAAACTACGATTTGCCCAGTGCCGTGCTGACGCTGGCTACGGATAAAGCTATACGACGCACTCAAAGTCACTACCCGGTAGACGACCTCAGGAAGTGATTGAACAGTTCACCCTTCGAAGATACGCCCAAGCGGGCGTAGATGTTTTTCTTGTGCGTCTTCACGGTGCCTGCCGAGATGCCGAGGGTCTCCGCGATTTGCTCGGTGGAGCGACCACCAAGTATAAGATCGGTGATCATCTTTTGTCGGTCAGAGAGCTGAAGGATCCTGGTGTCTTCTTCACACTTTGATTGTTCGGTATTTTGGATCGAGACCGTTCGTGAGCCAGACATTGTAGCCTTGAAACCGGTCACTGCGTTGTTTTCGTGCAGAGATATCAGGCTTCCGATAATCGGATGGACGAGGCGCGCGAGCTTCCGTTGCGCTGGCTGAAATTTCGTTTGCTGCCAACGTCGCATTAGGCAGATCACAACGAAATCCCCCTTCGTGGGGTGAAAAATCCACCCGATCTCATCTACAATAGACGCCTTTTCGTAGTGAGCGCTGAAGTAACCACTTTCAGAGAAGTTCTTTGGCGCAATTTCGTTTAGTACATAAACATCGTTCGAGAAATTGTCTTTACCAATGTGGTCTAGCAAGGGATCGAATAGGTAAAAACCAGAAAGGTATTCGTCAAGTAGATCGTAGTTTCCATCATCGCCAACAAACAGGACCCGCGGCGCATCGGTTTCATTGTATTTCAGAACGTGGCCGCTGCTGTATGGCCAATGTTCTCCAAGGAATTCGAAGAGTCTCTGGTAAAAATCTTGATCTGCAACCTGTTCAATAAGGCGCCCAACGTCACGAGAAAAGCCGCCAGGGGAAGCGGGGCCGAATACTTCCATTCGTTTGTCTCCATTTATGCGGTTCAGACTTCACGCACTGAGTCTGATGAAAATCCATTCAGAAGATCGATTTCCGCAACGTGGCTATCCAGAAAGTAAGTGTTTTGGATAGAGCAATATGACTCGAAAGCGTATCCCTCCTTCGGGATACTACGCCTCTAGACGGCACCCGTATCGAGTGCGGCGAGTCGCGGTCGCACAGGTCATTCAAGCACAAAGCTTTTGAACAATCGGCCGGGTTAACAATCGTAGAGAGATGTGTAAAGCAATGCCGAAAGCGACGACTAACGCGCTTTACGTTGAGTTCGAAAGCCGACCGGCCCACGGAGGTAAGTCGTTTTATCCCATTGTTCCAACCAATCTCTTGGGCCGGCTGGTCATTGGTGACGAGTTGGGATTCTGTCTTGTGCTGGCGATTAACGCTCATGCGGGCTGTCCTGACGGGGACCTTCGAGGGTGCGCACAAGGATCCACGGGCCTCGGATTAACCGGGCCGTTAGCCTCCTGATCGCCCACCGCGACCGGTCAAGTTTATCACATGAGGCTGGTTTCCGGGCTCCAGAGCGGTCCTTCCGTGGACATGACCGACCCCTTCCCAGGAACATCTCCCAGTGGGCTTTGTCGATCTTTACGCTCTGCTACCGTTGCGGGGGCAGCGCCGGATTACCACCGGCTTCCCAATTATCCAGATGGCTTATCGAGCCATCCGACACCTCAAATAGAACAGACCATATTCGTTCTCCGAGGGCAAGAGCGAGATGGCAAGCGACCACAAAAATCCTTCGCCACTCAATCAGAGTTCGCCGATCCACGTGCGTTGATCGACGGCGTGGAAAACTCGGCGGACACCGTGCCGATTGGAATGTTGGCGTAGCGCTGGTTTCGTCAGCCGAACCTATGCCGAAGTAAGATATATCTGGTAACTCAACGAGAACATTTTACGCCAGCGCGATACCATTTAGAGATTTGTGCCCGATCCAATCGTCCCAGCGAGGCGCGGCTGCTGCCGAAGTATGACACGCTCAGTGAATCGGTAAAAGCGATCAGTCGAGGCCCCAAATTTCCGCTTCCCGCTGACCGACCAAGGTTTCCGGAATGGCGCGGATCATACCAGGCAGGTCAGTTCTCGGTAAGTGGCCAGACAGTTTTTGGAGATAGGCACCAGTATCCTTATCCGCCATTTACGGTTCGCTCAGATCGACTCAATCGCGACCGAGCGACTTTACAAAGAGGTTAAAAAGTTCTCCGTGGGACGATATTCCCAGGCGCGAGTAAATATTGCGTTTGTGCGTTTTTACTGTACCCGCTGAGATCGAAAGATTCAGCCCTATGGATTCTGTAGAATGTCCGCGAAGGATCAAATCGACAATGTCTGTCTGGCGATCGGAAAGTGTCTTCTTGTCATTGCCTGTCGCCAGGAGATAGGCATTGATGCGCGCGGATGGAGACTCGTGGTCTGTCGTGCCGTCCCAGTTATGATTGGCGCTCAATTGAACCTGACTCATGAGGGTTTCATGGAGTTTTACGACACTAGAGAAAATGGGCTGCAAGACCTGAGCGATGCGAATCTGTTCCTCGTTGAACTGACCGCTGTCCCAGCGCTTTAACAAGCAGATAACGATGCGATCCTGCCCCGACCCGATGATCCAACCCAGTTCATCGGTAATTTGTGCCTTTCGGTAATGTTTCTTGAAATAGGAGCTCTGAGTGAAACTATCGGGTGCCAGAGTGTCTAAGCGGTAGATTTCATCACCATTTTCGTGGTTCTTGAGATAGAGCCACAGCGGGTCCAGCAAATAGTAGCCCGACAGATACTCATCCGTCCACTCGTAGACATTCGGACGACCGTCATGAAGGACAAGCGGGGCGCCGTTGTCCCGATACTTCAGTATATGCCCGTTGCTGAATGGTATGTACTTGGAAAGAAAAGAGAAAACGGTCACATAGAAATTTTCTCCAGGTGCGCTGGAGATGATATCCCCGATCTCGTGCGTTAATGCCCAAGGCGTGGGCATATCTAGGATGTCCAACGGGCTCCCTCCTTAGGCATACCCCATCCGAAAGATGTTGTCCGCCAATCCAATGCAATAGCCTCCCCCAAATACACATAGCGCGGGGCTGATATCAACTGCCTTGACCGTTGAAATGCCACTAAGCGTCGGTTTTGCAGGGAGGACGGGTTGACTGAGAGCACACCCAATCGTTGGAAGCGTTTCGATGTATGGGACGACCGTCCACTTCGACTCGACCGTTTTGCGGTGGAGGATCCGGAAAACGGCTTCTCCGCGACAAAGAGCCCTGCCGACCCAAAGCCTTCACTAGTTGTAAGCAATGGTCGCGTGGTCGAGCTTGATGGTGTTCTGGAAGCTGATTTCGATCTTATAGACGAATTCATTGCGCGTCATCACATAGATATCACCATCGCCGAAGAGGCCATGGCGACAGATAGTCTAGCTTTCGCAAGACGGCTTGTTGATATCAATGTCTCGCGCTCTGACCTTGTCCGCCTTTCACGTGGGATGACGCCAGCGAAGCTTGTTGATGTAGTTCAGTACCTGAGCACTGTCGAGCTAATGTTTGCTCAGACCAAGCTACGTGCACGTAAAACGCCGGGCAATCAGGCTCACGTCACCAATGCCAAGGACGATCCGCTTCAGCTTGCCGCTGATTCGGCTACGGCGGTGGCACTAGGTTTCGATGAAATTGAAACCACGATGCGCGTTGCCAGCAACGCTTGGGCAAACGCGCTCGCATGTACCATTGGTGCCGCAGTCGGGCGCGGCGGCGTGCTTTTTCAGTGCTCGATCGAAGAAGCGGAAGAACTGGCGATCGGTATGGCCGGCTTCACCTCCTATGCAGAGACAGTATCTGTCTACGGGACTGAGGGTTCGTTTATCGACGGCGATGACACGCCCTGGTCGAAGGCGTTCCTAACGACAGCCTATGCATCTCGGGGGATCAAGGCACGTTGCACTTCAGGCGGCGGCTCGGAGCTCTTGATGGGCTACCATGATGCCAAGTCTATTCTTTACCTCGAGGCGCGTTGCCTATGCATGCAGCGAGGAATGGGCGTTCAGGGCACACAGAACGGTGGCATTGACGGCGCTCCCCTCGCATATTCCGTTCCAGGCGGCGGCCGGGAGATCTTTGCTGAGAACGTACTTGCGGCCCTTCTCGATCTCGAATGTGCAAGCGGCAATGATACGCGTGCCACGTCATCCGAGATTCGAGTCGGTGCAAAGATCATGCCCGCGCTCGTATCGGGAACGGATTTTATCTCGTCGGGCTTCGGCTCGATCATGTCGTATGACAATGCTTTTGCCGCCTCTCTTTTTAACGGGGAGGAGATCGAAGATTATCTCACGCTTCAACGCGACTATGTGGTTGAAGGGGGGTTGACCCCAATCGAAGAGGGACCGGCACTTGACATCCGCCGGCGAGCGGTCGAAGCGGTTAGCGCCGTTCTCGATGAGCTCGGTCTTGCATCTCCGACAGATGCACAAAAGACAAGTGTGGTCTTTGCAGCGGGGTCTATCGATACGGACACCCTCTCCTCCGGTTTAGTGCTGGAAATCAGCAACGCGATCAAGGAAAGCATTACGGGCGTCGATGTCGTGCGAGCTCTTTACAAGCGGGGCTTCCATCACGAAGCCGAGAACGTGCTCATGATGCTTCGGTTGCGGGTGTCCGGCGACTATCTACAAACATCGGCGATCGTTCAGGACGGCAAGATCGTCAGCGCCGTCAATTCGCCTAACGATTATGCCGGCCCAGGAACCGGTCATCGGATATCGGATGAGCGGTGGGCGCAGATCGCAGCGATGCGTGGAAGCCTTGCGAGATATGATGTCATCGGCGGAAAGGGTCGTCATGACGGCAACTCTCCGTACGCGTTGACCGTGCTTGGAACTGCGGTAGTTGGCGCCGATCCATGCGAAGTTGTGATCGGGATCAGTCCAAGCTGGGGGGTGGAGATCCATCAAACGACGGCGGGGCACCACTTGTCGGACGTTATGGATGCGCTCATTTCTGGCATCACGGGTGTAGGAGGACGCTATCGCATCGTGCGTATTCGACATACTGCCGACACTTCGTTCTTGGGGCTTACCGCAGCGCGATTGTCAGGGTCTGGTTATGGGATTGGTATTCAGGCGAAGGGCACTGCCGTCATTCATCAGAAGGACCGGCTTCCCCACATGAATGTGGAGCTGTTTTCGACAGCACCCATCACCACGCTCGAACACTATCGCCGTCTTGGAGAAAATGCGGCGCGATTGGCTGCGGGAGAAGCGCCTGAGCCGGTTCTGGTCGAATACAACGGGGAGGCATTGCTGGCGAAATACCATGTCAGAACTGCCATGTTGTTCTCGATCGAAACTGCAGCGACTGATCCTAAAGCGCTGCCAGAAGAAATTCGATTGGAGCAGAAAAGATGAAGAAGTTTGCCTACCCCCTTTCCGAGGAGGCACCGGAAAACGTTCGTACCGCTCAGGGTAAGACGTTGGCTGAACTTACGTTGGAAAGCATACTGTCCGGTGAAGTCAAGCAACAGGACTTTGCGATCACGCCGGAGGTATTGTTCCATCAAGCCAACGTTGCCCGCGCAAGCGGTCGTGAGCGGCTTGCTGAAAACTTCGAACGTGCCGCGGAAATGATCAACGTCCCAAATGGGATGCTGATTGAGACCTATGAACTGCTAAGGCCTGGCCGCGCCTCAACCGCTGAGGTTTTGTTTGAGCGGGCGAGGCTTTTCCGAGAGCAGTTCGGAGCCGAGCGCATGGCCGCGTTTATCGAAGAGGCTGCGCGCGCTTATGAACGTCGCTCACTCTTTCGGGCACGATACTGAAATGGGCCCGAATTTCGACGGTAAAGCCGTCCTAGTTACTGGCGCAACGTCCGGGATTGGTATTGCCATTGCCACCGAATTTGCTGCACGAGGCGCGTCCCTTTTAATCACGGGTCGCAACAGCAAAGCAGGCGCAGAACTTCAGCAGAAGCTATCCAACACTAATGCAGCTGTAGAATTTCTAGCAGATGACGTCACTAAGCCTGGCGCTTCCGAGCGTTTGGTAGATCACGCCGCTCGTCGCTTTGGAAAACTGGACGTTCTCGTCAATAACGCCGGTATTTTGTATCGCGGAGATGCAGTCGCTTGCAGTGATGAGGAATGGGATCAGACGTTCCAGACAAATGTGACCGCTGTGTTCAAGATGTCTCGCGCTGCCGTGCGCTCGATGATGATCAGTGGTGGAGGTGCGATCGTGAACATTGCTTCAGATTGGGGACTCGTGGGAGCAAAAGGAGCGGTTGCTTACGGTGCCAGCAAGGGTGCGATTGTTCAACTGACGCGGTCAATGGCTATTGACCATGCTCGCCAAGGGATTCGTGTGAATGCGGTGTGCCCGGGAGACACTGATACCCAGATGCTTGATAGCGTGGTGGGAGGGCTAACCCGAGCCGAAGGTCTCTCAGAACTAGGTGCCCAAATACCTTTGGGACGTGTTGCGCGACCGGAGGAAGTTGCCCGCGTCGTATGCTTCGTCGCGTCAGATGACGCATCTTTCATGACCGGTTCGGCTATAGCGGTCGACGGCGGAAATAGTGCTGGTTAGGAAATATGATGACAGGAATTCTAAAAGGCAAGGTGGCACTAATTACTGCTGCCGGAATGGGAATTGGCCGAGCGGCGGCTATCAAGTTGGCAAGTGAGGGTGCGACGGTATACGTCACGGACAGAGATGGTGCCGCCGCTGCAGAAACCATTGATCTTGTCCGCCGCGGTGGATGGAATGGCGACGGCGAAGCACTCGACGTAGCAGATTTCCCGCAGGTTCAGAGCGTAGTAGCGCGATGTCATGCACTTCACGGGAAGGTTGACATACTGCACAGCCATGCGGGGATTCAACTTGCCGGAGGTGCAGAGGAGCTAACAGTTGCGGACTTCGAACGGTCTGTCGCGGTGAATGTAACCGCACAGATCGTCGCTGCTAAGGCTGTGATCCCAATTATGACAAAGCAGCGAAATGGCGGTGTCATCCTTAATACGGCGTCAAATGCGGGTGTGTTCGTCGATCGAGGAATGCTTGCTTACAACACTACCAAGGCAGCTGTTGTCACAATGACGCGGCAACTGGCGCTCGATTATGGCGCTTCAGGAATTCGAGTAAATGCTCTTTGCCCGGGATGGGTCGATACACCGTTCAACCGTCCTTATCAGGATCACTTAGGTGGTAGGGAGGCACTAGAGTCTGTCGTCCGCGACAAGGTTCCTTTGGGCCGCTTCGGAACCGTCGAAGAGATCGCGGATGCTATTCTATTCCTCGTTTCACCTATGTCCTCTTACATCACCGGACAAGCACTGGTTGTCGATGGTGGTGAATCGATTGCCGCTATTGCGCAGGTCTAGTTTTGTTAAACGCGCTCAAAGGACGAGCCGAACGAGTTTCCCCTAGCAGAAAGCATCTCCAATGAATGACGGGGCGATAAGCTTCACGAACGTAACGAAGAAGTTCGGAGACTTCGTCGCCGTACAGGACCTCACGTTCAATATTGAAGGAGGAGATTTCGTCTCGATCGTGGGTCCGTCGGGATGCGGAAAGACAACGACCCTTCGCATGATTGCCGGATTTGAATTTCCGACAGACGGCGACATATCGATTGGTGGCAGGTCCGTCGATCGTTTGGAGGCCTGCGACCGTCCGATCAATATGGTTTTTCAGAACTATGCCCTCTTTCCGCATCTGAATGTATTCGACAACATTGCCTATGGGCTGCGAAGCCGCCGAAATAAAAGGCCGGCCGATGACATCCGCAAGCGCGTTGCGGATGTCATCGGGAAAATGCAGTTGATCGGCAAGGAGCGGCACCGAATCTGGGAACTGTCGGGTGGTCAGCAGCAACGAGTGGCGCTAGCGCGTGCAATCGTCAACAACCCCAAGATTCTCATCCTTGATGAACCAATGGCCGCTTTGGACAAGAAGCTTCGGCGAGATGTTCAATTCGAGTTGCAAACCCTCCAGCGAGAACTCGGTATCACCTTTATCATGGTAACCCACGATCAACACGAAGCGCTTTCGCTAAGTGACCGAATTATCGTGATGAACAGGGGCCGCATCGAGCAGCTGGGGTCACCGGAGGACCTTTTCCACCGCCCCGCAACCCAGTTCGTTGCGTCCTTCATTGGTGATTTCAATATTCATTCGGGCTTGAAAACAGATGGCCGTGAAGCTGAGTTGGCTGGTCATACCCTCAAGTTGTTGGGCCACCGAGGTTCGCTTCCAGCCCAGGTGTCGGTGGGCTATCGACCCGATGCGTTAAAGCTAGTTCCCGCAGGGACGACGAAATGGGCCGCAACAATCTCAAACATAATCTTTCTCGGCGACAAGGCTGAGATCAAGCTCGAGGCTCCTGGCCTTGGGACACTGCTATCGCGGGTGGATATCAATGAACTGAAACAACGCCGGAACCACGTAGGCGAGGCCGTTGGCTTGAAAGTATCTGACAGCGATTTTCATGTTTTCACAAAATAGAGGGGAATAACAACATGGAACGTAAGGAATTAAGCAACTGGCTCGAACACTACAGGCTCGGCCGCATTTCAAGGCGGGGCTTTCTTGCAGTAACTGGTATTGGAAGTACCATCGCTGCACTTGGGCTTGAGCCGCGCAGCGCTGACGCACAGGCGCTCTCCGGGACGGTAACGCTGGCGACCTGGCCTAACTACCAAAACCAGAAGAACCTCGATGCGTTTACAGAAAAGACCGGGGTGACGGTAAATGTCGCAATCTTCGGATCAAATGAAGAAATGATGGCGAAGATGCAAGCGGGAGATGCGGGCTTCGACGTCGTGGTGCCGACCAACTACGCAATACAGCCGTACGCCGCCTCTGAACTGATCGAGGAACTCGATCTTAGCCTCATCCCAAATTATGATGCGAGCAGTGTTGACCCACGATTTGTCGAGCAGGGGAAAATCAACGGAACCACCTTCGCAGTCCATAAGAATTGGGGCACCAGCGGGTTTGTAATCAATACATCTTCAATCAAGACACCGTTTGCAACCGTAAGGGACTACTTTGACGGTGTTCGCGGCCCCTATTCCGGTTACGGCGTCGCGTTGGACCATCCTCTAGATACGGTAGGGTTTGCCCTCAAGTACTTCGGGTACTCGTTCAATTCGATCAATGAGAGTGAATTGAAAAAGGCTGAAGAGCTGCTTCTCGATACAAAGCCTCACCTCTATGCAATCTCGTCCGATTTCCAGGCCATGATCCGCAGTGGTGACGCTCACCTTGCTATGTGCTGGAGTTTCGACGCGAGACAGCTCAGGCGGGATATGCCAGAAGTCGAATATATCATCGCAAAGGAAGGTGGTGAAATCTGGAGCGATTTTTATGTGGTAACAAAAACTGCGCCAAATAAGGCGGCCGCGTATGCACTGATCAACCATTTGTTGGAACCGGACAACAACGTACTTGAGTTCGAGGCTCATGCCTCGGCGATCGCTGACGCGCGAGTAATAAGGCTTCTGCCTGCGGAGGCACAGACTGATCCTATTCTATATCCGGCAAAGGATCTGCTTACGCCGTTGGAATTCGGCCTCGCCGAAGCAATGTCCAATCCTCTCCGCAACGAGATCATGGCTCGTTTTAAGTCGGCGTGAGCTGCGAAACTGAGGGCGACGAGGGTCGCCCGCTTTCTCCGAGGAGACAATGGTTCAAAAACGACTAGCGCATCTACTGTTGCTGCCTGGGTACATTCTGCTTGTGGCGACACTGCTCGGCCCATTGGTGACAACGCTCGTCATTTCCTTGGGCAATCGGGCGGCAAACGGGGGCTATGATCCATCGTTCACTCTAAGCAATTTTGCAGCAGTGAACTCACGATTCAGCGCTTTTCTGAACACTATACAACTGTCGGCTCTCGGAGCCGCTGTCTGCATTACAATAGGGATCCCAGTTGCGTTTTACATAGCCAAGAAACTTACTGTATCGCGGAGATATACCGCGCTGTTCCTAGTCGTATCGCCGTTCTTTACGAGTTTTGTCGCTCGAACATATGCTTGGTACTTCGCATTGGGCGGTCGTGGCCTGCCTTCCATTGCGCAATGGCTGGGGCTTGGTCAGTTTAGAATATTGAACACCGATTTCGCGGTAATCATCGGAATCGTTTACGCTTACTTGCCTATCGTAATACTGACACTTTTTATAGCGTTCGATCGGATCAGCGATGATCTGCTTGAGGCCTCCAGTGACCTCGGCCGGAAACCGTTTGAGACATTCTTCTCCGTGGTAATTCCGCTAGCCATGCCAGGTATTATCTCTGGTTATACGCTTGTATTCATTCTGTTGTCGGGGGAATACCTGATACCTATGCTCTTGGGTGGCGGAAAAGTCTACTTCATTGGCAATGCGATCGTTGATCTGTTTCTCCAGTCGCGAAACTGGCCACTTGGTTCTGCCGTTGCAGTCGTTTTGATGCTGCTGATGATAGCCGCGGCCGTCCTTAGCCAACTCGCCCAGCACGCCTTGAACACTGACAAACGGTCCCGCTAATGCGCTCTTTTTCCCTCCTCATTTTTCTATTCTTATACATCCCGGTCGTTGTTATCGTGGTGTTTTCGTTCAATGCAGCTCCAAATGTCAGCTCATTCACGGGCTTCTCCTTGTCATGGTACCTGAAGGCTTACTCGAATCCCTTGGCGATGGAAGCACTGTTAAACAGCACAATTATTGCTGTATCGACTGCCTTGATCTCTACCGGAGTCGGGTCGGCAGTCGCTATTGGTTTATTGGGTGTTTCGAAGACAACCCGTGCAATTGTGCAAGGATCGATGATGATCGGTTTGGCGATACCGGGCATCGTCATTGGCCTGGCATCATTGGTGTTCTTCTCTAGTACATTCTCTGGAGGAGAGAGGCTGATTGCGTATTTGGCTGGGTGGCCAGAAGCGACAAAGCTCTTTAGTTTCGGAAAGCCAACGGTAATTGCTGCTCATTCGCTTTTTTGCACCGCGCTTGTCGTGGAGATCGTTCTCTTGCGGTTGCGTCAGTTGAACCCGACCTGGCTAGAAGCTTCGAGCGATCTCTACGCCACGCGCTCTGAATCCTTACGCCGAGTTGTCCTTCCTTTCCTGACGCCAGCGATGATGGCAGGTGGTTTGCTATCCTTCGTCCTCAGTTTTGATGAGTTCATTATCGCGTTCTTCGTGTCCGGCGCGAAACCAACGCTGCCCGTCTACATGTTTGCGTCGGTCAAACGCGGTGTCACTCCAGAGTTGAATGCAATTGCGACCACAACGCTCACCGTTTCGATCTTGGTCTCCGTGCTGGCCTACGTGATGATAAAGCGCTCCCAATACAAGGCCTGACGAAACCAGCTTGACCGCCAGTGAAGATCACCGCCGTATCCCTTGATGAGTCAGATAATGCAAACGCACAAAGTAGTGGTTGTCGGAGCCGGTTTCGGAGGTCTCCAGCTTGTTCACGCTCTCAAAGGTTTGCCGGTGGACATTACTCTGGTTGACCGAAGGAATCATCACCTCTTCCAACCTCTCCTCTATCAGGTCGCCACAACAATTCTCGCGACCTCCGAGATCGCATGGCCGATACGCAATCTCTTTCGTGAAAGGGAAGAGGTGAAAGTGCTACTCGATGAAGTTACCGGTGTTGATCGGGGGTCGAAGGCTGTGGTGCTCGCGTCGGGGAAGCGCCTTACCTACGACACGCTTGTAGTGGCTACGGGCGCAAGGCACGCTTATTTCGGCCACGATGAGTGGGAGAGACTGGCGCCCGGGCTTAAAACCCTCGAGGATGCAACCACGATACGCCGACGAGTGCTTCTGGCGTTTGAGCGAGCGGAGTTGGCCGAGAACGAACAGGAGAAGGCGGCTCAGTTGACGTTTGCTGTCATCGGTGGGGGGCCGACCGGCGTTGAAACAGCGGGAATGATTGCTGAGCTGGCTAAGTCGACACTGCCATTAGAGTTCCGCTCCATCGACACTCGCAGCTCGAGAATTCTTCTTGTCGAAGCTGGTTTGAGAGTTCTGCCGGCGTTCAGTGTGGAATTGTCTACATACGCAAATAATGCACTTACGAAGCTAGGCGTAGAGGTACAGCTTGGAAAGGCTGTGACTGAAATCACGGATGAGGGGGTGTTTGTCGGAGATGAGCTTGTAACGGCCAGAACCGTTGTTTGGGCCGCAGGCGTACAGGCTTCACCAGCGGCCAGTTGGGTCGGCTGCGAGACCGACCGAGCAGGACGAGCGAGGGTTACTGAACGTCTTCACGCACCGCACGACGAAAGTGTTTTCATCATCGGCGACACTGCTCTTATTGAGCGAGATGATGGCAGGCCGGTGCCTGGCATCGCGCCGGCTGCGAAGCAGCAAGGTTCCTATGTTGCCAAAGTCCTTAGATCGCGGCTGTTGGCGCAATCCGACCCGGGCCCATTTAAATACCGTCACCAAGGTAATCTTGCCACAATCGGAAGGCGTGCGGCTGTTATCGAATGGTCTCGCTTGAGCCTTAAGGGGTGGCTTGCTTGGTGGATCTGGGGTCTCGCCCATATATATTTCCTGATTGGAACTCGCTCCCGCTTCGCCGTGGCGTGGAGTTGGATTTGGATCCACTTGTCAGGACAACACAGTGCACGGCTAATTACACAGCGTGAGACCTTGAAGGACTATGCCGCACCGTCCAGCCTCATACGCCCGGTCGATGAGTAAGATTGAGTATCAAGCGACGGCGGTCTCGAAGTAGACCGCCAACTGAATGCCACTAGCTCAGCCGTTGTTGATAGCTTGCTGGCAAACATCAAACAATGAAAGCATGTTACAATGTCTGATAGTCCTATACCACCGCGCGAAATCCTTCAGTCAGTCTGGGATCGCTATGTCGAAGCCGTGAATACGAGCAATGCAATCGCCTATGGTGCGATCTTCACGAATGACGGGATTCGCGTCGTGACGGGACAAGCGCCTGAACGCGGGCGAGATGAGATTACACGCAATGAACAAGCTGACTACGATGAGGGCGACTGGACAATTGCGCCGTCTATCATCGATGCCCTGCAGATTTCCAGTGACGCGATCTACGGCCTCGCCGAAGTCGATGTCACGATTTCGCCCCACGCCGGCCGAAGCGTCGTCAAAAAAACCATCATCGCTTCGTGGTTAATCCTAAGGCAGCCGACTGGCGAATGGTTGCTATCGCGACACTCCGCCAACGTGAAATCGCCGACGCCCGACGAGGCACGCGACCAAGCCGGGTAACGGACGAGTTTGAATTTTGCACATCCGCATGTGTTGGTGTGGACGGCTCTGAGACCTCAGCGATCTATGGCATGCTGGCTATGGAATTGAGCGAGAGGAGCGCACCATGAAGCCCGTTACAAGAATCGGAATGGCACGTCAAAAAACGTATTACAGTTGCACGGCGTCGATGAAGCTGAAGAACCCGTTCTGAGACGCCAGCTCGGGCGGAGAGAAATGATCAAGTTCTTCGAGAATACGCCGCCGATTTTGGTTGCTATCAAGGCCTGACCGCATCGAAGCCGATGGCATCGAGCTGGATCGCTTGCTTCACCGCCGCATGCAGGTCCTTAAGGTCGAAGCTCTCCAACAGTCGCAGAACTTGCACATATTCCCGCCGCCCATGCTTGGCCATTCTGCCTTCCATCAAACAGCGCAGCGTGGCGAACTCGTCCGGCAGATTCCAGCCCTGCAGAGGGGCTACCTGATCCAGCGCATTGATCTTTTGCTCGATCAGCGGTAGGTAATGGACGGGATCGAAGACGACATCCTCCCGGTCCCAGCACCGCGGATGACGGGCAATGATCTCGCCACGGTAGCCGATCACCACCTTATCGACATAGCCCCGAACCCAGACGTCTTGATGGCCGTAGGCGACCGGCACGGAATAGTCGTTGGTCTTGTAGCGTAGGAGCGACTGGGTCGTCACAACAGCGCTGGCCTGGTCGCAGGCATCAAACGGCGTCGCAGGCAAGGGACGCATGGCATTCAAGTCTCGCTGAAGCTGTTCGCCGATTGTCTCGCTTTCGCCCCGCAGCTTGTCGCGCTGGTGTTTGCGGCACTGCTCTTCCAGAAAGCTATTGAACGCATCCCATGCCGGAAACTGCGGGATCGGCACCATAAAGTTGCGCCGGGCGTAGCCGACGAGGCCCTCGACATTCCCCTTATCGTTACCCTTTCCCGGCCGACCATAGCGATCCCGGATCAGGTAGTGGGACAGAAAGCCGCTGAACAGCGCTGCCCGCTTGCGTGTTGCGTCGGGCAGGATCTAGGCGACAAGGCAACGGTCATTGTCATAGACGATCGACTACGGTACGGCCCCAAGAATGCAAATGCGTGAATGTGGCCATAGACCCAAGCCTCGGCTACCGCCACCGGATAGGCACGCATATAGCAGCCGTCGCTATGCGGCAGATCGAGCCCGAAGAATCGGGCCTTCTGTTCGACGCCGCCAATCACCACCGTCGCCTCACCGAAGTCTGCCTGTGCGTGGCCGGGCGGATGCGACAAAGACACGAACACCTCCTGGCGGCTCGCGCATGTAATCCTTGATGATCGTGTAGCCGCCGGTGAACCCGCGTTTGTCCCGCAGCCGGTCAAACACCCGCTTTGCGGTATGACGCTGCTTGCGCGGCATCTCTAGGTCTTCATCGAGCCAATGCTCGATCGTCGAAACGAATGCATCCAGCTTCGGACGCCGGATCGGTGATCGCCGCTGATAGCCGGGTGGTGTCGAATACGACAACATCCTGGCCACGCTGTAGCGAGATATGTTGAAATGCTTCGCTGCCTGACGCCGGCTCATCCCTTCCGAAACAGCCAGGCGAACCCTCAGATAAAGTTCCACGGTTAGATCCCCTGTCCCTCCTGCGATCATTGCAGAAAGGAAATAGGTGGCCGGATTTTACTCCGCCCGCAGCAGGATTATCCCGCCGCTACCGCGGCCGACTTTTGCACGGCCGCTCTCACTTGAAGCGGTAGGCAAGTCGCGGTTCAGCTGAACTCACATATGAGCTTCTCAGGCCCGGTCGCGCCGCAATGGCTGATATTCTGTTCGAGCGTGCAAGGATTTTCAGATAGCAGTTTGGCGCGGTGCGCATGGCAACATTCATCGAAGAAGCTGCACGTGCCTACGAAAGACGGTCGCTGTTTCGGCAGAGATACTGCACATTGCCCAACCAAAAAAGTTTGTCCGCGCGATGTTTGATGACGGTTTCGGCAATGGTGGAAGCAGTGCTGGTTAGGAGATAAGATGGCAGGAATTCTGAAGGGCAAGGTCGCGTTCATCACGGCGGCGGGGATGGGAATCGGACGCGCAGCGGCAATCAAGCTGGCGAGTGAGGGGCCGCGGTATAGATGGCGGGGCAGCCGCCGAAACGATTGCGGTCATTCGCGCCGGCGGGTGGAATGCCGACGGGGAAGTGCTCGATGTTTCTGATTTTTCGCAAATTGATGAGGTCGTGCAACGGTGCCGCGGACGTTTCGGCACGCTCGATATTCTGCATAACCATGCGGGGATTCAGCTTTCCGGGGGGCGAAGAACTCACGGTGACCGATTTCGAACGATCCGTTGCGGTGAACGTCACGGCGCAGATCGTTGGTGCAAAGGCGGCGATCCCGATCATGAAAAAGCAGCGACTGGGCGACGTTATCCTGAATACCGCGTACAATGCCGGTGTTTTCGTCGATCTTGGGATGCTGGCTTACGACACCATCAAGGCCGCAGTGATCACCATGACACGCCAAATAGCGCTGGGCTACGGCCCGATCGGAATTCGCGTGAATGCGCTTTGCCCGGGATGAAGTGATACGCCATTCAACCGCCCCTATCAGGATCATCTCGGCGGCAGAGAGGCGCTCGAGGCGGTGGTTCTTGACAACGTGCCGCTTGGCCGCTTCGGGACGGTCGAAGAGATTTCCGAGGTAATTCTCTTCCTCGTTTCGTCCATGTCTTCATACATTACGGGACAGGCCCTGGTTGTTGACGGTGGCGAGTCGATTGCGGCGATCGCGCAGGCCTGACGACTTTCACAGGATGCGCTCCAGCATGCCCGGAACGCATCGATGAAGCGGCGGGTTGGAGGGTCTTTCGGCGTAGGCTGTGAAGCAATGCAGCATTCTTGCAATGTGACGTCATCGCCGTAAAACGGCCTGCAATCATTAAGCACAGAGAGACGATTACAATGTCTGCCAATCCGCTGCCGGGTTACGCCATTCTCCAGTCCGTATGGGATTGCTGTGTCGATGCCGTCAATACAAGCAATGCAGCTGCGTATGGTGCGCTATTCACGCAGGACGGCACCTGGGTCCTGAGCGTGGCCGGGATGAGATCATGCGTAACGAGCAGGCGGACTACGATGATGGAAACTTGACGATCGTGCCGTCGATCATCGACGTCCAGCAAATTTCTGAGGACGCGATCCATGGCATTGCCGAAGTTGATGTCACGATCATTCAGCACGCCGGTCATGGCGTAGTTCGAAAAACAATTATCGCTTCATGGCTCATCCTGAGGCAGCCGACAGGTGAAAGGCTGCTCTCCCGGCATTTGGCGAAAGTCAAATCGCAGGTATTTGAGCCGGCGGGTCGGCAAGCCTGACACGCCACTTACGCGCCGGGGCCGGAGTTGACGGATGCATGCTGCTATCGTCACCTGCCGGATGTCCTTTGCCGGATCAGTCAACAGGCCGACGCAGATGATGGCTCGTCACACGCTGGAAATTCGCGACCACCTTGAGCAGGACGTCCTCGCTGAGATGCGGACCGCAGACCTGCATGGCGATCGGCATGCCGTTGCGATCGGCGCCAACCGGGAATGTAACGGTAGGCGAACCCGTAATGTCGGCCGGAATGAAGAAACGCGTGAAATCAATGAACTGGGAATCGGCGATCTCAAGCCATTCCGACGCCTTTGGCAGCGCGCGGGGGAATACCGGTATCAGGAAGATATCCACTTCGCTGAATAGCTTCCTGTACAGCGCGGAAAAGGCAATTCTGCCGAGATTGGCGTTGACATAGTCGATGGCCGACAACTTCCGCCCCGTCTCGATGAAGTTAGCAAGCACCGGCCCGTATTCGTCCTTGCGTGAGGGATAGAATTCCTGGTGAGCGCGGGCTGTCTCAGGCGAGCACAGGGCAATCCAGTCGGCGACGGCCTTGCGCCATTCAGGAAAGGTGATGTCCCGCGTTTCGGCGCCAAGCGAGCAAAGCACATCAGCGGTATACTGCCATGCGTTCGAAATCTCCTGCTCGGTATTCTCGCAGGCAAAGGCTCTCGGCATGCCGATACGAAGCCCTTGAATGCCGGCTGCGCATGCTGACAGGTAGTCGGGAACGGCGGCCCGCAATGCGGTCGGATCGTTGGAATCCTGGCCGGCGATCGCGCCCAACATGATCGCGGCGTCGACCGCCGATCTGGCCATCGGGCCGATATGGTCGAGCGAATCCGCGAGCGCGAAAACGCCGTGGCGGCTGACGCGCCCCCAGGTCGGCTTCACACCCGTTATATTGTTTGCACCCGAAGGTGCTCTGATCGAGCCGCCGGTGTCGCTCCCGAGCGAGCCATACGCTAAGCCGTCTGCGACGGACACGCCCGACCCGGAAGAGGAAACGCCGGAGTAATATTCCTCTCCAAAGGGGTTGACGGCCGCTTTCACCGAAGGATGGTGGTCGGCAAAGGCCTGTTCCGTAGTGGTGAGCTTGCCGAGGGTGACTGCGCCTGCAGTCTCCAGCCGGTTCACCACCGTGGCGTTGAACGTGGGACGGAAGTCCCGGTGTATCGCCGTTCCAGCCGTGGTCTTGGCAAAATCGGTGTAGATGATGTCTTTGATGCCCAGCGGCACGCCGTGCAGAGGGCCTCTCCATAGGCCCTGGCTGATCTCTTTGTCGGCTACCGCCGCTTGCTGCATGGCGCGCTCGGCTGTCACCGTAATGTAGCTGCAGCTTTTTGCATCTCGGATGGATATCCTCTCCAATATTCTGGACGTAACTTCCGAGGAGGTTATTTTTTTCCTCATTATTTCTTCGGAAATCTCAGAAATACTTTTGAAGTGCATGGATTGTTCCCCATGATGCTGATTCTTGCCGGGACGCGCGCCAGACAGGGCGAATTCTAACAAGCCAGATGAAACAGGCTTGACCGCGCTTGCCAATGAACTTGTTTCAAAAAGTCAGATGAACGAGGCGCGAATTGGAATTGGCCCGCGCCATCGTCCAGGCCCCGAAATGCTTTACAAGCACCTGAATTGACGCTATCAATTTTGACTAAGTGGCCTGTTTGACAATAGGGTCAGCTGCTTACTGCCTGCATCGACAATAGCGTCGAGCTCTGTTTCTTCGCATGCGCCGGTCCAAGATGTGGGGTGGCCGTATTGGTCGCGCGAGCGATCCTTCGAAGGAAGCAACAAGGGGAGCGAGGAAGTCCGCGCCCCCATTCTCTCAAGTATATTTGTAAAGCTGCCGAGAAATAGGTGGAACGTGAGCGATGCGTCACGATCAAAAAAGGGAACCAAAGGAATTCACATGAGCGACGAGCACCATACCAAGCCACCGGCGGATATCGCCCTGCGTGTGAGGGCACTGGAATCCCTGCTGGCCGAGAGAGGGATTCTGGAAACTGCCGCACTTGACGAACTTGTGGACACCTATGAGCACCGCATCGGCCCAAGAAACGGCGCCAAGGTCGTCGCGAGAGCCTGGACTGATGCGCAGTTCAAGGAACGGCTGCTGACACACTCGACTGAAGCGATCGCAGAGCTGGGTTTCGCCGGCGTACAGGGCGAGGATATGATGGTCGTCGAGAACACCCTGGATGTCCATAATATCGTGTGCTGCACGTTGTGCTCTTGCTATCCTTGGCCGACACTGGGGCTTCCGCCGGTGTGGTACAAGGCGGCTCCCTACCGTTCTCGTGTCGTCATCGATCCGCGTGGCGTGCTTGCCGAGTTCAACGCCAGCGTGCCGGACACGACGGAAGTACGCGTCTGGGACAGCACGGCCGAGCTTCGCTACATAGTTCTACCGATGCGTCCGGACGGTACCGAAGGTTGGAGCGAGGAGCAGCTCGCCGAGCTCGTCACACGCGACTCCATGATTGGAACAGGTTTTCCTCGCTCACCTGCAGAATTGGGAGGCTGATATGAACGGTGCTCACGACCTGGGTGGCATGCACGGCTTCGGCCCGATTGCCCCGCCGAAATCCGAACCGGTTTTCAAGCACGACTGGGAGCGCCGCATGTTTGCGATCCATGTGGGCCTCTGCTTCGCGGCTGCCTACAATATCGACGAACATCGGCATGGCTGCGAGCGTATGAACGGTTCCGACTATCTTTCGACGACCTATTACGAGCACTGGCTGCACGCAAACGAGGTTCTGCTTGTCGAGAAGGGCGTCTTCACACAGGAAGAATATGAAGCCAAACTGCAAACCTTGAAGGATGAAGCCTGATGCGCACCGTAACCAAGGAGCTCGTCGAAGCCATCGTTCCCGTTGGTGCGTCGACCCACAGGGATTCCGACACGCCGCCGGCATTCAAGGTCGGAGACAGGGTTCGGGCAAAAAACGTCAACCCTGTAACCCATACGCGTCTCCCGCGTTACGCCCGTGGAAAAATCGGTGAAATCGTCATTCAGCATGGGGTCTTTACCCTGGCTGACAGCATGGCCCATCTAAAGGGGGAACAACCCCAGCATCTCTACAATGTCATGTTCACCTCGCAGGAATTGTGGGGCGAGGACTCGACGACGAAAGACAAGGTCTACATGGACCTTTGGGAATGCTACCTTGAGGGCGTCAGCGGATGAGTGACGATAGCGATTTCCAATCCCTGAAACTTCCCAGGGATGAAGGCGGCCCGATTTTTGATGAACCATGGCATGCCCAGGTGTTTGCGGTGACCGTGGAACTCAGCAAACAGGGCAAGTTTTCATGGTCCGAATGGGCGGAGTGCTTCAGCGACGAGATTAAAGCTGCTCCCGCCAAAGAAGGCGAAACGGTGAACCAGGCCTATTATCGTCAATGGGCCACCGCGCTCATTGAGATGACCGAGGCTCGGGGACTTATACCAAAAGGCGATGTTGTCGAGCGCACGGAAGAATGGCGCCGGGCTTATCTGAACACGCCCCATGGGCAGCCTGTTCTTCTGATGAATGCCGCATGCCTGCCGTCTCATAATGACCATGGTGACGATCATCACGACCATGACCATGACCATGACCACGGCCATCACCACCATCATCATCATAGCCATACGCCAAAAAGAGAGCCGGTGATGGTTAGTCCGGCTGTTCGCTGAATTTCAAGCTCTCAATTTGGTCGCGTTTCCAGATTGAGAGCCGTCTGCATCAACAACATCGATGTTGCGACAATGCCATTGGCTGATCCGGAAAGTTTGCGATGAAGCATCTGTCGACTATCCCGAAGACCGGGAACGGGACAAAACTGCCTGTCGGCCTTTTGTTTTCGAAAGAAAGCATCACCGCGCCGCACGAATTGACACAAAGGCTGGCCACGCTTCTGGCCATAAAGGAAGTGAACGAAAGCGGTGGGATCTTCGGTCGCGAGATAGTGCCGGTCGAAGTCTCGATCGGCGCAACTCCCGAAAGCTATGCGGCGGCAGCGCGCTTTCTTTGCGATGATCACGGCGCGAGGATATTTTTCGGCACCCACTTGTCCAGTTCCCGAAAGGCCGTTCTTCCGATCGTTGAGGCGAAACACTCGCTTTTATTCTATTCAACCCTCTATGAGGGTTTCGAGTTCTCGGCCAACTGCTTTTACTCGGGTGCGGCGCCGAACCAGAACGCAGTCCAACTTGCCCGCCATACCTTTCGCAACCACGGGACGCGCATTTTTCTCGTCGGAACGAACTATATTTTCGCGCACGAAAGCAACCGGATCATGCGGGATCTTGCGCTGCAGGCCGACGGTGAGGTTGTGGGCGAAATCTATCTGTCATTCGGGGCGGCGGATGAGGAATTCGCAGATGCCATTCGCCGGGCGGAAGACGCGGCCCCCGATGCGGTTTTCTCGACCGTCGTCGGTCGCGATATTCCGCAATTGTACCGAGCGTTCGATCGCACGCGCATGCGAAAAAACGGCGTTTCCATTGTCAGCCTTGTGACGACGGAGACGGACGTGAGGGATATTGGCGCAGATGCCGCAGAAGGGCATATCTCTTCTGCTCCCTATTTCAGAAACATAAAGACCTCTGAAAACCGGCGGTTCGTTGATGATTTCGAGCGCGAATTCGGCGATCTCCATCCCCCGACCTGTCACGCTGAAGCGGCGTACTTTCAAGTAAAGATGCTGGCTGCTGCGGCTTCCGTCGGCACGTCTGATGGAATCGATCAAGTGCGCGCGGCTGTGAAGCGGGCTTCGGTCGTTGCGCCGCAGGGCGCTGTCGCCATCGATGCCCAAACGCATCACACGAGTTTGTGGCCGAGAATCGCGCGTGTGAATGCGATCGGTGAGTTCGAGATACTTGAAGAGGAAAAGCTAGCCATTTCCGCATCACCCTTCATGATGTGGCATACGGTCGATGACGCCGTTGCCTGAGATGGGGAGGATGCATTGCGACCGCCGCGCCTGAGTGACCTGAACGGTATTCGTGTCGGTATCTTTCTGCCGCATGGGGCGGAAAGTCATTTGCTGACGGAGCATCTAAGGCGCATCGGGTGCTTTCCCTCGACGTGCTGGCCGCCGTCAGCCGCTATGCTCAGGGATCTCGATATTGGCATCGTGAGTGTCGATCCGGAATTTCGTGATCAACTCAGATTGCTAGGCGGTGCGCTGGAACGATCCTCACCTCCTTTGATCGCGATCGCGGGATATGAGGACCCTTCCACGCTGCAGGTCATCATGGAGCTCCATGTCGCAGCCGTGATCGAGCGACCGTTAAAGCCATTCGGGCTGCTCACAAACCTCATGATCGCCAGGGAATCGCGGCGTCACAAGAGCGGTGAAGCGGACGCCGTGCAGCCTGCGCACGAACACGATGTGTCGATGGTCGCACTCGCGAAAGTCATCCTGCAGCATCAGGCGGATGTTTCTTCCGCCGATGCTCATAAATTATTGCAGAGGAAAGCCATGAACGGGCGCATCACCCTGAATGTCGCAGCCAAGCAAGTCATTGGAATGGCGGCGGGAGGAGCCTCGATAGTGGGAGCGTTATCCCAACTCCTGCCGGATCCGGACAAAGATCGGCAGTCTTGAAGCTGCCGTCTTCATCGAAGTCAAAGGCTACCGCGATAGAAGCGCGGTAGCGATCGGCATTATTTCACTAGGTCTTCTGTTTTCGTAACTTTTGCATAGGCAAAGTTCAGCGCTGACATGAAGGCGTCGTGGACGAAAGAGGCTGGTACAGTGCGGCCTTCAAATTCCATATCCCTCGTTGCACAGGCATCGTGCACCAGCGTTGTTGTGTAGCCAAAATCCACGGCTGCGCGCGTGGTCGCATCAATGCAGATATGGCTCATGGCACCGACAATCGTCAGATCGCGGACGCCCTTTTCTTCGAGAATCTGCTTGAGGCTGGTTTCGCGGAACGAATTGGGGAAATGTTTCTCGATCACGAGGTCTCCGTCCAACGGAGATACCGCCTCGATAATTTCGATTGCCGGCGTTCCGGCTGTGAAGAAAGGTGCTGCCGGATCTGGCGAGACATGGCGAATGAAGATGATCGAATGACCTTGCTCGCGGGCCCAGGCAATCACGGCTGCGGCATTCGACACCGCCGCTTCGATGCCGACTAGGGCAAGCTTCCCATCGGGGAGATATTCATTCTGTAGATCGACGACGATGAGGGCATTTGACGACATTTTCTTTCTTCCTGGTAAAGAGACGGTGATGTGATACGTCACCCTCACGTTTGCAATCAGATGGCCTGCTGCCTCAGCAAGCGGACCGCTGTCACGGCAACAATCAGCGCCACCCCCTGAAATATCGGGGCAACATAGAAGGGGAGCCCTAGCAGCTGAAGGCCATTGATCCCGATTGCCACCGTGAAGACAGCGAAGATCGTGCCGAGAACGTTAAATCTGCCGATGTAGATGGCAGTGGCTCCAAGAAACGCCGCCGCAAATGCAGGAAGAAGAAACGGAGGGCCGACGTTCGGATTTCCTGAGCCGAGTAGTGCTGCCTGCAGCACCCCGGCCACTCCGGCAAGAACACCAGCCAGAACGAAAGCAAGGATCGTCAGATTGTCGACATTGAGACCCGATAGCCTGGCGGCATCCTTGGAACCACCGATCGCGTAGAGATATCGGCCAAGAGGCGTATGCTGCAAAGCATACCATGACGCAAATCCGACACCGATCAAGAAATATGCGGGTGTCGGGATGCCCAGGAAGTCGGTTTGCGCGAGCATCGGGAGGGCTTCGGGAATACCGGAAAATATCACATTGCCGTCAGTATACCAAAACACACTGCCAGTAATGATTACACCTGTCCCCAGAGTCGCCACCAGTGCATTGATCCGAACTTTTGCGACCAGGATTCCGTTGACCAGTCCGATCAGCCCACAGGTGGTGACCGCGATCATGATCGATGGAAGGAATTCCAGTCCCTGCAAGGAAGGGAGACCGGTTACCAATATTGCGCTAAGTCCAAGGTTTGCACCGACCGAAAGGTCGAACTCACCAACAATCAGCGGAAAGAGCAGGGCGATCGCTAAAATCGCTGACACTGACTCCGTGCGTAGGAGCGTCACCGCAGTCGTGGATGTTGCAAACGTATCAGGGGCGAGGATTGAAAACAATACAATCAGCGCAACCATGAAGAGCGGCAAGAACAATCCCGCATACTTTATGAGCGTAAGGGTCGCGCGCTTTTGCACAGGGGCTGCAGCAGTTGACTTCATTGGAGAGATTCCTTGGATAGATACACAATCTCGGAAAGACGGCTCGGGGTTTTCTCGCTACCGCTGAGTTCAGCAACGATTGAGCCCTCTGTCATCACAAGAACCCGATCGCAAAGACGGCATAGATCTTCGAAGTCGGAGTCCACCAACAAGATAGACATTCCATCCTTCGCAGCGTTCGCAATAATCTCGTAGATCTCCGTTTTTGAACCGATGTCAATGCCTTGTGTCGGCTCATCGAGGATCAACAGCTTGGGGTTCAACCGCATCGCCCTTGCGATGATTGCTTTTTGCTGATTGCCTCCTGAAAGGGTGGAAAAGACAGCATCAGATTGCGGCGGCCGGATGTTGAACCGACGAATGACATCCTTGGCGATTGCATTCTCTTTCGATTTGGAGATACCGCTCCCGTTCCATACGCTTTTCATATCGGGAAGCAGAATATTCTCCGACACCGTCATCCTACCGACGCCGCCTTGCCCCAATCGATCTTGAGGCACATATCCTACGCCATTTCGCAGGCCGTCAGCCGGTGTGTTCAGCTGCAATTCAAGACTGTCCAAAGAAACCGATCCTGCGCTTCTCTGTTGCGCTCCAAACAACAGCCGCCCAAGTTCGCTGCGGCCGGATCCGAGAAGACCGGCAACGCCAACGATCTCGCCGTGCTGAATAGTGAAATCGGCGGATTGGACTCGATTGCCGGTTAATCCTTGCACTTTCAGCAGTTGCCTTTGGTCGGGGGTACGCTCAATCTTGGGATAGTAACTGTCAAGTGAACGGCCGATAATGAGCTCAACGAGGGAACGTTCCGTGAGACCGGCAATAGGTCGCGTGATTATACGGCGGCCATCTCTCATCGCGGTCACTCTATCGCACAGCTCGAGGATTTCGTTGAGACGATGCGAAACGTACACGATACCGACGCCCTTCGCGGCAATTTCGCGGAGCATTTTGAAAAGATGCTCTACTTGATCCGATGGCAATGCCGCTGTTGGTTCATCAAGGACAAGAAGCCCGCCTTTTTTGTCGGGGTCCTGCATCCCGCGAGCAATCGCCACCAGCGTTCTATCCGCCTGTGGGAGATCTCTGACCAGCGCATCAGGATCGATGTGGTCACCGAAGCCTTCCAAGGCCCTCCTAGTGCGGCGTCGCTGTTCGGACCAGTTTATCCTCCAGCCTAAACCGCGGTTGAAGCCTTGAGATAGGGCGAGGTTCTCTGTAACGCTTTGGGTGAGCACCAGTCCAAGATTCTGATGTATAAAACTGAGACCATAATCGCTCGCATCCGCTGGCGAATAAGGGAGGTGAAGGGGAGTGCCGAGAACATTGATCTCCGCACCGGCATCGGGTTCGTGAAAGCCCGCAAGACACTTTATGAAGGTCGACTTGCCGCATCCGTTCTCGCCAACAAGCGCATGGATCTCACCGGGTATCACTTCAAAGCTTAGATCGTGCAAAATTGTGCGACCAGAAAAGCTTTTACTAAGATTTTTAACCACGAGCAGGGGCGCAGTTTCTGATTTCTCTATTTGAACGCAAGCCATATTAGTAAATCCCAACGCCTGACCGCTATACACGGTCAGGCGGACAAGATGTTGAAAATGCAAGCAGTCTGTTTCGTAATGACTATTTTTTAGCCCACTGCTTCTCATAGAAAGGCTTGTAGTCCACGTCGCCCACGAATGCACCGCTTGCAGGTACGTTGTCCTTGGTCAGAAGCTTCGTGTGCACGCCTTCGTCCACTGGCTGCTGCCCGCTGAAGAGTCTGTTAAGGGACGACGCTTGGCAATAGCCAATCCAGGGGGGAGATGCGGCAGCGGTAGCTCGCTGGAATCCACCTTTGCGGATTATTTCCAAGTTAGGCGCACTGCCATCGAAGCTGACGGCAAACCCTTTCGATGTCAGACCTGCCGCTTGAAGTCCTTGAATCATGAAATACAGGCCCGCGTCATACCCCGCCCACAGGACGGTGAAATTCGGATGCCTCCGTACGAGGTTAACCGCTTGCTGGGGCACGCGCGTGGTCAGGTCTGTGATAAGGTAGTTTTCAGACGCAAGGATTTCGCAGTCTCCGCCAGCGGCTTTACACTCATTAATAAACTTATCTGCGCCCTTCACGCGAGCCGCCACAACGCCATATTCGTCGGCACGCATCTGGATCATTTTCAAGGAATATCCGGCTTCTTTATAGGCGTAAGCTGTTATGAAGTAACCTTCCTGAAAGGTTTCCGTTGATCCATCCGTCGTGGCCCAGTCGGCGTTCACTGGGCACGAGACGTCGATCAGACCGTCCTTGTTCAGCGACTGGTAGGCAACGATCTTGATGCCGGCCTTCTTGGCCTGCGCGAGCGGACCGGCGATCACGCCGGCATCGATCGCCTGGATGGCGATGCCATCCGCGCCGATGCTGATTGCTCTTTGCACGGCATTTGCCATTTTGGAGGGGTCACCCGCGCCGTCAATCAGTAGCGCCTCCCATCCAAGCGTTTTTGCTGCCTCCTGAAGAGCACGGGCTGGGGCTGCGCAACCCTCACCACCCATGGAGCATGGAATAATGACAATTTTCTTCCCTGTCACCGGCGCCGGCCACTCGCTTGGTGGTGTCGTTGATTGCTTCGCGGCGGCTTCGGCAACAATGGCATCAACGCGAGCGTTGAAGTCCTTTAAACTTTCCGCACCCGCTGATGTTGATATGACTGAGCTAGCCATCAAGCCCGAAAAGATTACCCGGATAATGCCTTTCGCAAACGTTGAATTTTTCATGACTTCCCCTTTTTTTTAACACTGAGCGGATTGACGTCTCTTTGACGCAAATCGCCTTCTTAGGCTGTGAACCGACATGAAGCTTAGAAAGTCATCTTCGCCCGTGCTTGACTACTTAGGTCATCGCATTTGTCTCAAACTGACAAGGCTGAGCGGCTAGATGTGAGCAGCTCCAGCATCGATTGTGATGTGACGGTTCGTGCCGAAATTGATTCAACATCCATGTTGAAGAGGCGGATGGTGGCGCGGGCACTGGATGACGATCTTCGATTGCGTTTGCTGGAAGCGTCTGCGGCGGGCTTCGGCACGGTAGCCGCAGCTCGCTTCGAGGTAGGTTTTCCACGGCGATCCGGTGGATCGGGAGCGAAGGACGGTGAGCCAACCTCCCGACAGCAGGGTTGAGGCGACCTCCGCATTCGATGTACACGAGGAATTCGTGTAAGACCGTATGTCCGTCTTCGTGCCTGAGGTGGCTCGTCCTCCTGTGATGAGGATCGGCTCGGCCTGTCCGAGCAACCCTCGGAAGACCAGTGTAGGGCGAGCCACCTCAGGCACGAAGACGGACATACGGTCTTACGAATTCGTCATCGAGTTGATCGAAGAACGGAAGGATGTGACGTGGACTTTCTTCGGAACAGTGACGAGGCAATTACAGATCAGGCGGCCAGCCTCTCGAACTGTGCGGGGCTTAGGTTGTCAAGCGCCGAATGCCGCCGGGTTGGATCGTAGAAGCCATCGATGTATTGGGCAATGGTGATTTCTGCTGTCTGCGGGTTTGATAGGCGGCTCTCCAGATCAGTTCTGATTTCAATGTATTGAAGGACGTCTCGACCATGGCGTTATCGTAGTAATTGCCCTTTCCTGACATTGAGATCCCGATGCCCTTGCTGCGCCCACGACCGCGAGATACAGCCACCCCTCACGGGTCCAGACATAGGAAATATCGACACCCCATTTCTGGTTCGGCCCGGTTGCGGCAAAATCATGATCGATGATTTTGGGGGGCGACCGGGAGGGCATGCTGGCTATCCGTTGTGCGCTTGAACCTGCGCTTTTGCAGGGCATGCAGGCCATTCTCACGCATGAGCCGGGCTGTTCGACTACGACCGATGGCAAAGCCGCTGTCCTGCAATTCCCGCGTCATGCGTGGGCTGCCATAAGTTTCGTGAGACAGCATATAGGCTGAGCGCACATGCGCCAGCATCACCATGTCCTCCCGCTGGCGACGAATTGCTGGCCTGTCTTTCCAAGCAAAATAGCCACTCTGGCTGACGCCCAAAACCTTGCAGAGACGATGTGCGGGGAACTCTTGTCTCGCCTGATCGATGAAGCGGAACCTCATCGACTTCCCTCCTTGGCGAAAAAAGCGGTCGCCTTCTTCAGGATATCCCGCTCCTGACGCAAGACCTCGTTCTCTCGACACAGCCGTTTGAGTTCAGCCGCCATATCTTCATCGCCTTCACGACGTCTGGGATCATCCATAGCTACATCCTGGCTTCGGCTAAGCCATCGCGTCAGTGTCGACAGCCCGATTCCAAGATCGTCAGCAATCTCGCGCCGCGTACGCCCGCTCGTCTGCGCCAAGCGAACAGCCTCACGCTCGAATTCTTTCGTAAAGGGTACTTTCTTTCGTCATAGCGGTTTTCTTTCAACTAAAGAAAACCTCTCCACTTTTCCGAAGCAAGTCCAGAATCACCGCCAATTGGTTGAAGTTCGTTCTCTCTACAAGGCGCGAACGCACCCGATGCAGCGGTTGGATATCCAACTGCTCCGGGCTCTTGAGTTCGACAAACCGCATTGTCGGTCGTGAGGCGGCTTTGGCGACTCCCTCAGCATCGCAGTCATCGTTCTTCTGAGCCTTGATATACGGAGGAACGTATTCCGGCGACGTTAAGCGGATCTGGTGGCCTTGCTCTGCATACAGCCGCCCGAGATGATGCGCGCCGCAGCATGCCCTATCGCAATTACACAGACGGGAAGCTTCACAACAAGGTCGATCAGCGTTTGCCGACGCATCGTTCGAGGAACGACTACAGTTCCCGCCGCGTCGACGCCAACAATGCTGCAGGAGCTCTTGCCCAAATCAATTACACGGATCGCAATGGGCATTGGCTCGTACCTTGCTCTTTCCGGATATCAGCATTGTACTCGATGCTGAGTGAAAGGGCGGGCCATTCCACAAGTCCGCACATTCACTGGACCAAAGCCGGCCGGATGTCCTGAAGCGCAGGCGCGCCTGGTTAAATGGCCAACTCGATCTTGATTCGGAGAGGGTGATCTTTATCGAAAAACCGGTCTTTGACGAAGATGGCACGCTTGTGTGGACGGGCACCGCGCGGTGAACGTTTGCCGGCCGCGTGTCACATGGTTACTGGAAAACGGCGACTTTCACCGGAGCGCTGCGCCTCACCGGAATGACCGCGCCATTCGATGGCGCGATGAACGGCAACGTCTTGCTGGCTTATGTCGAACATGTGTTGCTGCCGACGCTTCGCGCCGGCGATACAGTGGACATGGACAAGTTGCCGGCACACAAGATACCTTCTTTGCGCGATGCCATTGAACGTGTCGGCGCAAGCCACATGTTCCTCCCGCCCTATAGCCCCGACTACAAGTCTATCGAGAACGCATTCTTAAAATTGACAGCCATGCGACGAGGGCGGGCAGAACGAACGATCGATGCTCTGTGGGATGCGGTGGGTGATTTGGTGCACTGCTTCACATAGAAAGTGCGCGAATATGTAAGGGCAGCGGGATATAAACCGGATTTTCTCTGAACAGCCAACCCCACAATGGTATCTTGTTGGCACGAAACTTGCTTCGCCTTTTGGCGTAGCGAACAACTTCGGCTACCAGCCGCATCCCACCGTCCGAAACCTCTTGTAGAGCAAGCGTTTTGTGGGTAGCTTTTGTGATGGAGGATACTTGATGGGTACTGTTGATGTTACAACTAGGCACAAAGGGGAAAAACTGTACCTCTCTACATCGGCCTATGCTGAGAAACAACGTCTCTCTTTTTGGCAGGATGTCATCAGGAGGCATCTTTCTCCGTCGGAATTCAAACTTTCTACACCCGCCGACCTGTTTAATGCGAAGCTCAAGTCCACGACGATAGGCAAGTTCACCGTATGTGAGGTGTCTTCTGCTCCTGTGATCAATGTCCGTGACGAACGGTGCCTTAAGAAACTGCCGGACGACGATTATTTTGTGGCGCTCAATCTACAAGGCCGCAGCCAGTTGATTCAGGATGAACGTGTTGCAAATCTGGAGAGTGGCGACGTTGTACTTTATGAGTCCGCCAGGCCATTCAGATGGGAGCATTCCAGCCCGTCTGAAATGATATTTGCGCGTATTCCGCGTCGTTATATGCTGGCACGTTTGCCCAAGGCGGAGAAACTCACAGCGAAAGTCATCAAAGGTAACGATCACCTAGCCTCGCTCATCAGCAGCACAATGAGAGAAATGGCTATATTTAGGGCAGACCTAGATGAAAGGACATCATCCCGTCTGGGAAATGCTTTCATGGAAATCGTAACCACCTCCATCGAGGCGAAGTTGGCACTTCAGGAGAACGACAAAGGGGGGGATGTGCTGGCGCGAGCCAAATCCTATTTGCGCAAAAACTTGGATGATTTCGACATGGATTTGCAGGCGCTTGCTGATCACCTTGGTGTCTCACCGCGGACAATAGCGAGAGCGTTTGCTGCCGATCAAACAACACCAATGCGCTGGCTTTGGGAGGAACGACTGACCGAAGCCATGGCGGTTTTGAGCAGTGGGGGCGCCGATAATGTTAGCTCCGTAGCAATGCAGTGTGGATTTAACGACTTCTCACATTTCAGCCGTTCATTTCGATCGAGATTCTCTGTGACGCCAAAGAGCGTACTGCGCGCGGAACGTGCGTAGACGCCAGCAGTCTAATCGCTAGCCGATTGTAGCTCGTAGTTTTATCCGAGAAGCAGCGCATGCCATGTGCATTTCAGCGGCTGCTCAAGAGACGATCGCTTAACGCGATGGCCGAGAATGGAGATGCGTTTCTGACGAACTGGCCGACGAGCTCATGTCTTTCCGGGTTCGCGACTGTATGACCTCAACGTCATCGCCAGTCCGCGTCACCCGTGGCGGTTCGAGCCCGATCCGGCGTATGCCTGGATTTGGGGCGCTACACGCCGAATTCATGTGCAGAAAGCAATGGGGGTTTTGTTCAGGGTGCAAATGGAAACATCCGGCGCTTGGCTTTTGCTATTCCTGAAGACCTGCTCCGGCGAAATCGATACCCAGCGCATGACGGATCGCGTCGAGTGTCTTCATCGTGTCGAGTGACGCATCCAGCGGCCGGCATGGGCTCTCCAGTCCGCCCCGCGCAATCGTGCGGGCGATGCCTGCGGCTTCGTGGTAGAGACCTTCAAAATGCGCGCCGCGTGGTTCCTCGTATGTCAGCCGTGTCGAACCATCCAGCGACCAGACCTCGAACGACCCCGGCAGGTGGAACTCGGTCATGAAGCGGATTGACCCTTTCGTGCCGACGATTGCCGCATTGGCCGGCGTGAAGCCGTAAAGCGTCGTCGCCATCGTGCCCTGCGCACCGTGGTCACTGATCATCGCGACGGCCAGTTGACCGTTCACGCCGGCCGGATCGGACGTGGCGATGCCGACGACCCGGGACGGCACGCCAAGAAGCCTCGTCAGAAGCGAGACTGGGTAGGTGCCGAGATCGAGTAGAGGGCCGCCCGCCAGACGTGCATCGAAAATGCGATGATCGCGCGGCAGGTACTCGCCGTATTCCGTGTAGACCGACATTATGTCACCGATCATGCCGTCATCGAGGACCTGCTGGATGACATCGAATTTCGGAAGGAAATAGGTCCATAGCGCCTCGGCGAAAAACACGCCCTTGCTGCGGGCGGCGGCCACCATCTCGGCGGCCTGCGCATGGTTCAACGCGATAGGTTTTTCAACCAGCACATGTTTGCCCGCTTCGATGGCCAGAAGCACATGACGGTGATGTTCGCCATGCGGCGTCGCAACGTAGATGATGTCTATGTCCGGCGCCTGAACAAGGGTGTCATAGCCGCCATAGGCTTTGTCGATGTTCCACTCGTTTGCAAAGCGGTCTGCCGAAGTCTGTGATCGGGAACCGACGGCGGCAATCACTTGTCGCGTATGCGCCTTGACAGATTCGGTAAACTTGGCGGCGATCCAGCCGGAGCCGAGGATGCCCCACCGCAAGGGGGGAGCCTCCCGCGCCGGTTCCAGCCGCGATTGCGGCAGAGATGTGGGAAAGGACATCGATAGTCTCCTTGTTCGAAGTTTTGCGATCAGCGCGCAGTCTGCTCCCAGTTTCCGGTTTTCAGCGAGCGTTCCATGGCGTCGATGATGCGTTCGTTGGCAAGGCCGAATTCGAAATTCGGGTAGCAGTCCGCATCGTGCATGATGCCTTCGATCAGGTCGCGCACCTCGATGACCTTCACGTCGAAATACCCGAGCCCCCCTCCGGCAAAATCGAAGCCGAAAAAGGCGGAGAATTGCGGCACCTGGCTGCCGGCAAGGACCGTCTTGAAGCCGCGATCCGGTTTCGGATCATTGAAACGCGAAATCTTCAGTTCATTGAAGCGTTCGCCGTCCATGATCAACGTACCCTCGGTGCCGGACACTTCCCAGTACACACCAAAAACCTTGCCGGCCGCGACACGTGACGCCTCGATCGTGCCGCCGGCCCCGGACTTGAAACGGACGAGCGTCTGGATCTGGTCCTCGTTTTCTACCGTGGCGCGTGGCGCGTTTTCAGTGGCCTTGGCGCCATAGCCGGAACCGCCCTGCGGCACGGGGCGGGTGGGGAAAAACGTCTGGCTTTGCGCCACCACGCTCTCGACATCGCCCATCAGATACTGGGCGACCGAAATGACATGGCTTCCAAGATCACCCAGCGCACCGGACCCCGCTTGCATGCGGGTGCAACGCCATGAGAACGGCAGTTCCGGATCGTTGAAAAAACCCTGATCGAACCATCCGCGAAAACGCATCGGCTTGCCGATCTCACCGCGATCGATGATCTGCTTCGCAAGCATTGCGGCCGGTGTCTTGATGTTGTTGAAGGCCACCATCGTCTTCACACCCTTCTTTCGGGCGGCTTCGGCCATCTCTTCAGCTTCGGCCAGCGTCACCGAAAGCGGTTTTTCGCAATAGACGTGTTTGCCGGCGGCAATCGCCGCCAAGGCCATTTCATGGTGCATGGCATTGGGAGAGGTGATGTCGACGATATCGACATTCGGGTCCTCGATTAGCTTTCGCCAGTCGCCGGTGCTTTTTTCGAAGCCATAGCGGCTCGCTGCATCCGCAGCCAGGTCATCATTGGCGTCGGCCAGCATATAAAGATGCGGGACGGCGGCGAGATCGCGATAAAGCATGCAGGCGCGGCGATAGGCGTCGGCATGGGCCTGTCCCATGAAGCCGGAACCGATCAGGCCGATACTGAGCGTTTTTCTGACCATCTGTCTTTCCTCCGTGATCCGTTCAGGCTGTGAAAATGTCGTGCAAGTGAAGGTAGCCGCGCGTGATTGCCGGCTTTGGCGGCGCCTTGGCGGGGTCCTGTTCGGCTTCCACCACCAGCCAGCCGCGATAGCCGCCGGCTTTCACGAAACGGGCGATCGGTGCGAAATCGACAGTGCCGTCGCCAGGCACGGTGAACATGCCCTCGCGAACGCCCGCGTTGAAGCTCAGGTCCTTGGCGCGTACCGACGCCAGCACCTGAGCACGCACATCCTTCAGGTGGATATGAACGATCCTGTCGCCGAAACGGTCGATGAGGCGAGTATAGTCGAAGCCGCCGGCGACGGCATGGCCGGTATCGAGCAACAGTCCCGCCTGCGGTCCGGTGGTGTCGAAGATTGCAGAGATCTCGTCAAACGTTTCCGCCACCATCATCAGGTGGTGGTGATAGGCCAGCGTCAGCCCGAACTCGCCGTCGAGATACCTGGAAAACTCGGTCAGGCGTGCGGCGTAGCCACCGACGTCGGATGAAGGCATCAGACGCCTGGCCGACAGTTGCGTGTCGAGCGGTGCGCCCGGCGCCATCATGGCGACCTCGCCATAGACCATCACCCGGCACCCCATGTCGCGCAGGAAACGGGCATGAGCTTCAACTGCGACCTTCTCGTCGGCAACATCGCTTTCGGCGAGGTTTCCCGAATACCAACCGGAGGCAAGAGCAAGGCCGCGCTGCTCCAGCATGGGCTTGAGAATGGCCGGTTCGCGCGGGAACTTGCGGCCGAGTTCTACGCCCTGATAGCCAGCGTCGGCCGCCTCATCGAGGCAGGTCTCGACGGTTACGTCTGCGCCCAGATCCTCGAGTACGTCATTTGTCCAGGACAGCGGGCTGACGGCGATGCTGACGCCGGATGGAAGAAATGTGGTGTTTGTCGTCATGGTTTTCTCCTTATCGGCGATCAGGGCTGCCAGTTCGCCTCGATGTCGATCGGCATCCGTCGCGTCATCGAGGCGATTGCTGCTTCAGCAAGACGTTGCGCCTCCAACCCGTCGCGTATGCCTGCCAGCGGTGCGCGACCGGTCTCAATGACATCCACGAACGCGGACATCTCGGCCCGATAGGCATCGGCAAAACGTTCGATGAAATAGTTCATGGGTGGAGACGTATGGAAGCCACCGGCATCGGCAATGGTGACGCCCCGTTGCGGACGGTTTTCGACGTAAAGCACTTCACGCGAGCAAAGTGCCTCCAGTCGCTGGTCGTAACCGAACGGCGCACGCCGGCAATTGACCATCTGCACGAACTTGCCGGAACGGGAGGTGAGGGTGATCATTGCCGTATCGATATCGCCGGCCGCAGCGATGTCCGGGTCGATCAGCGAATTACCGACGGCATAGACTGTGGCGATTTCCTCGCCCAGCAGATAACGCGCCATGTCGAAATCATGGATGGCCTGGTCGCGAAACATGCCGCCGGATCGCTCGACGTAAGCCCGCGGTGGTGGCGACGGGTCGCGTGTATGCATGACGACATGTTCGAGCTTTCCGGCATCGCCGCTGGCGATCCGGTCGCGCACGAAACAAAAATTGGTGTCGTAGCGCCGCTGGAAACCGAGAAGGCAGGGGATGTTGGATGCCTCGACCCGCTCGACGACATGCCGTACCGTCGCAAAATCCAGGCTGATCGGCTTTTCGCAGAACACCGCCTTACCCGCCTGCGCGCAGCGCAGCAGGATATCCGCATGCGTATCCGTCGAACTGGCAATGACCACGCCTTGCAGGGTGCTGTCGGAAAACACGGTTTCGGCATCGACGATGGCGGCGCCCGTTGCCGCTGCAAGGCGGGCGCGATCGGTGCTTTCAATCGGGTCCACGATATACTTGAGGCGGATGGACGGATGCGCTGCGGCATTGGCGGCATGCACCTGGCCAATCCGACCCGCACCGAACAGAGCGAGTTCGATCATGATTTTTCTCCCGTATCGAACGCCTTCTCCCAAGCGTCCGGTTGTCCGTGAGAATACTCATATGCTAATGATGTCGTACTTCATTTTTGAAGAGATCTCTTCAAGGTGTGCGTGAGATGAGCAAGGCGACAGCCAGGGATATTGCGCAAGCGGCGGGCCTTTCCCTGTCCACGGTCGACCGTGTTCTCAACAACCGCGGCGGTGTTTCGCAGGACAAGGAACGGCGCGTCCTCGAATGGGCGCGACGCCTGAATATCGACCGGGCGCTCAATCAGCGCGTGTCAAGAACGCTGCGTATCGCCGTGTTGCTGCAGCCCCCCGAAAATCCGTTTCATGCGTCGGTTCAGCGCAGCTTCGAGGAGGCGACCCGACAGTTTTCCCGGTTCAATCTGCAGTTCAGCATCCACCATATCGATCCGGGCCGCCCCGAGACGACCGTGGCCCTGATCCGGCGTCTGATGGAGCGTTGCGACGGTCTGGCCATCGTCAGCGCGCAGGACGAGGAGGTGGCCGCCGCACTGCGTACGTTCACGGCATCGGGAAAGCCTGTCGTGACGCTGGTCACCGATATGCAAGGCGCTGACCGTTTCGCTTATGTCGGGCCGGACAACAGGCGCGCCGGACGCGTCGCCGGTGATCTGATGGGGCGTTTGTTGGGCAAGGGCGGCGGCGATGTCGTGATCATTTCCGGCATGCTCAGCATGATCGGCCATGAGGAGCGCGAGATGGGCTTTCGCGCGGTTTTGCGTGAACGTTATCCGGCATGCCGGGTTGCCGAAGTTCTGGAAAGTCGCGAGCGGGCGGAACTGGCTGGCGATCTGGTGTTCAGTGCCTTGAAAAACAATGACGGCATCCGGGGCATCTACAATGCATCGGCAGGGGCCTTGTCGGTGGTGAAAGCGATCAGGACGCTGGGAAGACGCGATGACATCACCTTCATCACCCACGAACTGACGGAGGATCGCAGGCAGCTTCTGCGCGAAGGGTTGATCGATGTCATCATCGATCAGGACCCGGCATTCGAGGTGAAAACCGTGGTCGAAGTTTTCGCGCATCATTTCGGCCGCAGCGACGAAGCGCCGGCATCCCTGATCACGCCGATCCATATCCACATGATCGAGAACGGTTGACGCAAGGCAAGACCAGCGATCTCTGCCTGTTGCAGGGTGTCATTCGACATGCGCCCTGATTGCGTCGAATGCCGTGTCAGGCAGATCGTGAATTTATTGCTCTCTCGCTAACCCTGAAGTTTTTGCGAACGCGACATCGAGGCATGCAAATGCCGCGGGAACAAGCGTTTCCGCCTTTGTTTGTTGGTTGCATGTGTGGAGGATACGTTTGTCGACTTCCGGCAGGAGGTCTATCGCCCAAGCCAGATGTTTCTCATGGCTGTGGCGCGCAGCCATGCGGTGCTGTTGACCACACGCATGGTGCGCGCGGCCCGTTCAGGGTATTCTTTAACATTGTCGGCAAGAGCATCGAGGACTTCTAGGCCGAACGCCGCATGCCAACCGACAACCATGTCTTCCGTGATGGCGAAATAACAAAAAATCCGTTTGGAAATGGCTCTGGCAAGAGAGATGTGCTTGATGATCAAACGGTGCAAGCGCGTTCTCGTCAATAGAGTTCGCGAGAGTATCAATCTCAAGTTCCTGCACCGACGGGTATTATCGGATCGAATCGGATTGAAAATTTGTTTGGCACAATACGTTGAGGTTGACACTACGTGCCGATTGTGGCGTTTTGTGCATAAGATCGTTCACCTCAGGGATGATTATTTGCAACCGCGAACGCTACCAACAACGCCTGCGACCGGGGGCATGTCCTTCCGCACAGGGTGAGATGTACGGGTGGAGAGAATGAACGCATCGTCGGCGAGGCGCTCAGGCCAGTTTGTCACAATCTCGTTATCGCCAATAAGTTTGGCGGAACGCGAACTTTCTAACAACAGCCTGCGCAATCTCGATGTGGATCTTGTTGATGTCTTTTTTCCAGCCAAATGCGCAAATCCTACCAAGTATCCGTCATATTGGTCCCAAGGGGCGGATGCCAGTTAACATCTCCGGCGCCGATACAGTTGCCTTTCCTGAGCGCATTGAGTTGATGAACACGAACAAACCGTTGGCTGTCGCCTGCGGTACCGGCCCATCCGAGCCCGTGCTCGGTACTTAACCGCAGTGAATAAATTCAACGCATCTACAACCACAAGCTTAGGCGCTTCCAAACAAGATATGTCTGATAGTGGGCAACCATCAATCTCATAGCTAAAGGCCGCCAAGTGTCTGCGGTAGAACGCTGCTTGTCCCATTACGAAGACAAGGGACGGTTCAATTGTGTACAACGCATTTGCCCACAAGAACGGAGTTCCATTTACTGAAAGTTCCATAATATAGATTACGCGATCTACATCGTCCATAAAACCGACGTGGGAGCTGCCTGCAATTTTTCACCAAACGGCGTCACGCGATCATGATCGTGCAACACCAGCCCCCTGACGAACCGGTCACCAACAGCCTCCTGCAGTTGGCGCAATCCACGGAAATCTTGCGCCCTCACCGTCGCCGATGCCTTAACCTCGATTCCGATAATACGACCACGCCGATCTTCGATAACGACATCGACTTCATCCTGATCCTTCGTCCTGTAGTGAGAGAATGAAACACGCCGCTCGCTCCAGGACGCCAATTTCATCAACTCCGACACAACAAAACTCTCCAACAAGGCACCAAAGCGTAAGCGATCCTGCCGTAACCGTTCGGCTTCGTCTTCTCGCATGCTTGCCAGCAATCCCGTGTCGATGAAGTGCAGCTTCGGCGTCTTGATCAGACGGCTAAGTCGATTGTTCGACCACGGAGGTAATGTCTTTATCAGGAACAAGCGTTCAAGGATCGCAACGTATTTCTGTGTCGTGACACTCGATAGCCCGAGAGCCGAGCCAAAGCTGGAATGATTGACCAGTTGTCCGGCGTGCTCGGCCAATATGTTCAGAAGACGGGGCATCCGATCGAGTTGATCAATATTGGCGATGTCTCGCACGTCACGGTCGAGAATGAGCGCAACATAGTCCTCAAGCCAGGCAGTCCGTCGAGCCGGTGTCGGTCTGCGTATTGCCTCAGGGTACCCGCCTCTTAAAACGATGTCGATCAGATCCATTCCAATGGTGGCGGCCGTCTCTACAACGGGCGCCTCTCCCGCAAACAGCCGATCCAGAAGGCGGCCCGGTGCAGATTGAATCTCCGCCTGCGCTAAAGGTAGCAGCGGAATGACTGCCATCCTACCCGCCAGGGAGTCGGCTATCGATGGGATGGCCGTTAGATTTGCAGAACCCGTCAGCAAGAAACGTCCTGGTGTTTCGTCACGATCAACACTTTCCTTGATCGCCAACATCAGTTCCGGAGCCCGCTGCACCTCGTCTATCACAACGCGGTCGACGCCTCTTATGAAACCGACAGGATCGGTCCTTGCAGCCTGCAGCGTACCCACGTCGTCCAAAGTGAGATAGGCCCGGTCGGGGCCTTCAAATTGCCGCGCAAGTGTCGTTTTCCCCGCCTGTCTCGGGCCGGCAATAAGAACGACGCGCGTATCGGATAGCGATGTCTCAACCAGAGAATACGCTTTGCGCTCGATGAGTATTCGGCTGGTTCGTAGTCGGTCCATCATCCGTCTATTATTAATACACACTTCGGCCAATTTAAAGCAGAAAAACGTCCAATATGCATTGAAATGCATCCCCGATGGGTGATTGATCTGCACTCACGCAGGATGCCAAAATCGCTCATGATCCTCGTTGTCAGCCCCGCTCGCCCACGACAGACGGTGTTCTCGTCCGAATTGGAAAGAACAGGATACTTCACTCTAGTCGCCTATACAGATATAGGCGTGGCGCGGTTGCAAATGCTTTCCGCTTAACGCCCGACGGAGCTTCCGGAGTTCCCATGCCACAAAATCTCAAAAGAGGCTGGCATTGATCGGTCATCTAATTCATACAACCTGCAGTAAAATAATAATTCGAGGTCAGATCTGCATATGAAGCGCCTTGTGTCCACAATCGCCATCACTCTTTTTTGGGGACTATCTCTTTCCAGCTGCACCGAATCCGCGCCGGAAATGAGCGATGATCAAATCCTCTTGTTATTTTCTTCCACCTCCCTGTTCTCGACAAGTGCCGATGCGCCCAAAACGATCCCCAAAAAGGCCGAGGAATGCGTACGCCTTCTTTCAGGGCTGGAAGAGGCAGTCTTCAAAGATATGCCACAGGAAATGCTTGGCCAACTGAAGACCGAATGCCGCCAGACGATCAGCGAGCGCCTGCGTGATCCAGCTCTGAACCCTAAAAACTTAAAGCTCGAACACGTTGAGACAGCAGAATTTGCCCGGCGGCTGACCACCGTCCGCGCAAAATCACAGGAAGAAGCAAAGGCATTTGCCGCGCGTGAGAACGAGCGCCGTGAGGCCGAACTTGCCAAGCAGGAACAAGACCAGCAGCGGAGGCGAATTCAGGAGGCCGCAGAGGCGATCAAGAATGCGCAGACTCAGTTGGCGTCGATAAAGGATGACTTGCCGAAGAGGCTCACCGAGGCGGCAACCGCATGCGCCGAATTCGACCAAGCAAAAGAGGACCTCCGTAAGCGCGACAGGCGATCTCCAGTCCTCAATCGCGCGTGGCGTCCCAACGTTTGTCAGAAAAACTATGCAGAGCGGGCCAGCCGTCAGCTTCATCAAATCGAGCAGGCGGTCGAGAAAATGGCTTCGGATAAAAACTCACTCTTTCTCCCCAGCATGCCGTTCCTCGGTGAGGCCGATCCGAACAAAATCACGGCGGAGATCGAAAAGATGCAAGAAACGATCAGGGATATGAAGAACGCTTGATCGTTGCGACCCCGACATACACCGAATGATTGATTACGTCCGGCTCAATCCCATCTTGATGGGTGCGGACTGCGCCTAGACGCCTTTCGTGAAACCGCCGAAAATTGGCATTGATGAGAGCAATCTGATTATTCGTCTAGGCACGGAAGGATCTGCCGGAGATACGCCGGAAGCTCGGCAGTTGCAGTTCCGCCTCACCAACTCGTTTGAGCGAGAATCTTTACACGACTATTTTCATCAAGTTTATTGACATGGATACCATCCGTCTCTTTTATGCGCCCGCACAAATTGAAAAACGGGCCTGCGCCATATGGAAGTTTCAACCAAAAATCAAAGTTGGCCAAGTGAGCTTTCAAAAGCAGATATGGGCAATCGCCGCTCCGTTCCGCCTGCCCTGTTGCGTGCGCCCGCCCCATCCGATGAAAAACTAAACGATATCCTGATGCTCGCGAGCCGCGTCCCAGATCACGGTAATTTGGTGCCATGGCGGTTCATTCTTGTAAGAGATCATCAGGCTAGCGATCTCCTGGAAGAGTTTCTTCGCGCGCACGATGCTGAAGAACAGAACGAAGGCGTGAAATCGGCAATGATCTCCCGGTTGAGGGCGTGGCTGATCGGACCGCCGGCTACAGTGTTTTTGGTTTGGCGTCCCGATAAAGCGGCGCCATTCCCCGAACTGGACCAACTGCTTTGCGCAGGTGCGGTCGCGACGACGTTTTTACACGCTGTCCACGCGGAAGGCTTCGGCTCGATCTGGCTTACTGGCTGGCCCTGCTCCTCGGAACGGGTCAGGCAGATCATGGGTCTCGATCCACACGAACGGCTGATCGGTCTTTTTCCTTTGGGCACTCCAACGCGAAGGCCAGCCGAACGAGCCAGGCCGAATGCAAATAACCTACTGAGCGAGTGGCGCTCGTAACAGCCATCGAATTATGGGGGACTTATCATTGCTATCCAAGACTTTTTTGTTTTCAATTTCGGTATCCACACTTGCCTTGTGCAGCGCAACTTTCTCGGCATTCGCACAAGATAACGGCGGCGACACCGTCCTTGCGCCAATTACGATCAAGGCCGATCGTGTTGGAAATGCTCCCGAGAGCCTGACCCGCAACGTCACGATTCTGGAAAAAGAGGATATCGAAAAACTCCTCACGACGTCGCACAGTTTGCCGGATCTTCTGGGAAAAGCAGTCCCTGGTCTGGCGCTGTATACCGGTGCCTTCACCACATACGGTCAAGGTCTACGCGGGCGCAGCGCCCTCGTCGTTGTTGATGGTGTTCCCCAGAAACTCAACCGTGACACCTCCCGCGATCTGTTCAATGTTGACGTTTCCGCCATCGAGAAGATCGAGGTCGTCCATGGGGGCTCCGCTCTCTACGGCAATGGCGCGACAGGCGGCATCATTTACATTACGACGCTCCAGGGCGGCGGCGAGACACGGTTTAAATCACGCCTGGAGACCGGCAACAGCCTCACCAATTTCGGCGGTCAGGGGGCGAATGCGCGCTTTTCGCAATCTGTGCAAGGAAGCTCGGGGGACACCAACTTTGCTTTTTCGGCATCAGGTGACTTCAACCGCGGGCTATTCGACGCCAAGGGTGACCGCATAGCGCCTGAGCCCAGCCAGGGCGATCTTTTCGATACTGTCTCCGGCAGCTTTTTCGGGCGGGTACGCCATCATTTCGATGATCAGAGCCTTGGCGCTTCGCTGATTGTCAAGAAAATCAGGCAGGACAGCGATTATGCGGCCGACACAACCGTTGCAGGCTTGCCGCCCGGTACTGTTCCTGCTCGCGCCGTGAAAGGACTGTCACTCGACGAACAGGGCGGACTGTTCAATATTCAAGGAACGATAGACTACAGACACGAGGATATTCTCGGCGGAACACTGGATGCCCAGGCCTTCGCCCGCAGAGCGGAATCGCGATTTTATCCTTCCGATGCGCGCGCCATTCGCAATCGCGCGGCGATCATCCAATCCTATTTCGAAAGTGACATTTACGGCGGAAGCGTTGTTTTCAACACGCCCATTCCTCTCAGTGACGAACTTCCCGTCAATCTGATGTGGGGGATGGATGCGCAATTGGAAAGCTCCGTCGGCCCAGCCGATCTTTTTGATGGTACGGCTTTTGACCTTAGCAGGGGAACTGTCTTCAATCGCACGCGAACGACGCTCTGGACACCGCCTTTCGATCTCGACCAGTATTCGCTATTTGCCCAGCTTGAGGTCAAACCGACAGATCGCGTCACGGTGCGTGGCGGTGTGCGACAACAATGGGCCCATTTCTCCGTAGACAATTTTACAACGATCATCGGCGATCCGATTGCAGGCGGCAGCCTCGATTTTTCCAGCGCGCTCTATAACATCGGCGTGAATTACGAGTTCATCGACGGCATAAGTTTGTTTGCCGATTTTTCCCAGTCCTACGATCTCTCGGACATCGGCCTGCAGCTTCGCCAGGCCCCGCGCGGTTTCAATCTCACGGGCAGCAACATCCGTCCCCTCAGCTACGACAACTACGAAGTCGGCATTCGGGCGTCGGTCGGAGATTTCACCGGGAGTGCCGCAGCCTTCCTGAGCAAGTCTGAGCTGGGCGCCCTGCGCACGGAAAACTTCATTCTCATCCAGGACCGGGATCCCGAAGAAATCAGGGGCATCGAACTGGCGGCCAGTTACCGCTTCAACGACCATTGGTCGGCCGGGGGAACGTTTACCTACACGCATGGTGAACGAACGACCGCAACCGGACGCGAGATCGCTTTGGACGGTTTCCGCATTCCGCCGATCAAGGTTACAGGTTATGTCGAGTACATGCCGACAGATTGGTGGTCGTTGCGCCTCGACGGCGTCTACAGCGGATCTCGCGACGACGCTTTCAACGACCGCGTGGCATTTGGCGGCGCGAAGGTGGAAGACTTTGCGATTTTCAACCTTGCAAGTGATTTTAAGCTGGAGCGCGGCAAGCTCAGTCTCGGTATCGACAACATTTTCAATGAAGATTACTACAACGTCTATGCGCAGCTGTTGAGAAATTCGAACAACACGAGCCATATCAAATCGCCGGGTACAACGTTCAAAATCGCATATGAGGTTGAATGGTAGCCGCATCTTATCAGGTCAGCACAGCCGAATGTTCCTCGGGCGCGTCTTTGGTCGGTTCCGGGCTTTCGTTCGTCGCCGGCGGTCGCACCATTCTCAATGAGGTCATCTGCGAGATACCGGGAGGGAAAATCACGGCTCTGGTCGGTCCGAACGGCTCCGGCAAGAGTTCCCTGATGAGACTTCTGGTGCGCCTGGAGCGACCCACAACCGGGAAAATTACCCTTTCAGGTCGTGATGTTACGTCCTTCAGTCGCCGCGACTTCGCGCGGTGGCTGGCGTTTCTTCCACAGGATATGCAGCCGCCCGCAGCGCTATCTGTCCGCGATCTTGTCGCCTGCGGAAGGCACCCTCACCGTGCCATATGGCGGCCCGAGACCAAGCGAGACAGAGAGGTCATTGAGGAGGCTCTCGTCGTCACCGATCTCACTGATCTTTCCAGCCGCCCCATAGGAGCGCTTTCGGGAGGCGAGCGTCAGCGTTCGCTGATTGCCATGGCACTTGCGCAAGAGACGCAGATCCTGATGCTCGATGAGCCGACAACGTACCTGGATCTTCGTTATCAGATTCAGATACTGGAGCTTGTTCGCAAGCTTCAGATTGAACGGCAGTTAACCGTCTGCTGGGTTCTGCACGATCTGAACGAGGCAGCGGCCTATAGCGACGACGTCATTGTTCTTTCGAAGGGGCGCTGTGTCGCAACGGGGTCGCCCGAGCGCATCCTGACGCCCGAGTTCATACGTGGTGTTTTCGGCATCGACATGTTGCGGCTTGCTCACCCTGTCGACGGAGCGCCGCTCCTCGTTCCGTCGCGTGGCTGGGCTCCCAATCATCCAAGAGAAACGACATGATCGCCCTCAATCGACGCAAATTTATTTCCGCTCTTTCCTGCGCCGCCTGTGCCTCGGCCTTCCGCCCCGGGCGACTGATCGCAGAAATGGCGCTGCCGCGTGTCGTCGCCCTTGAATGGCGTTATGCTGATCATGCTCGTTCGCTCGGATTGCCTCTCGTCGGTGTCGCCGATCTTGCGGAGTATCTTGGGCAGACTTCATCCGACGCGCAGGAATTGGCAGCAATCGGAACGGCGGATATGGGACGCCGGCAGGAACCCTCTCTTGAGGCAATCATCGCGGCGAAACCCGATCTTATCCTGGGTGTCAAGTTTCGACACGAGCGCATCCAGCCGCAACTTTCAAAGATCGCCCAAACGGTCCTTTACGACTATACCCGGACCGGCAAGGAGAACGGCGACCAGCTCTCCCTTATGATTGACGAACTACGGTTGCTTGCCGAAAAAGTTGGACGCCGCGATGCCGCAGACAATGCGGTTCGCGGTCTTGACGATTTCCTCGCCAAGGGGGCCGGACGACTCGCATCAGTCCCTGACCTGTCGCGGCGGATCGTATTTGCCCAGTTTCCGTCCGGGGTTAACAATATTCGTCTTTTCACCTCGAACTCGCTTCCCGTCCGCCTGCTGGAGCGACTGGGACTTCAGAACGTTTGGAACGGGCCATCGGAAGGTTTTGGCTTCACGACAGTCGGTCCAGAGCGGTTGCTGGCTCTTGGTGATGTAACGTTTCTGGGCGTCGCGATCGGTGCGGATAACAGCCTTACGAGGCTTGAAAGAAACCCGCTCTGGCAAAGCATGCCATTTGTGCGTGCTGGCAGATTTTTTGGCCTGACCGACGTGGTTTGGCCTTTCGGCGGCATTCCGGCGGCCGAGGCCTTTTCCGCGAAAGTGGCAGAAACGCTCAAGCAGGGATGATCGCTTCCTCAAAGAATAAGTGGCTATTGGTAACGCCCGCAGTTGTGATCGCAACCTGCGTGTCAATAGCGCTGGCGCTTGTACATCTACACGCTTCGGTCGGCATCGAAGCGTCGATATCGACTATCCTCCGTAGCATTTTATCTGCATCGGCCGATGATCCAGCGAGTATGATGCTGCACTATCTTCGGCTTCCTCGGACACTGGCGGCCATTTTGACCGGCGCGTGTCTCGCGGTAGCCGGAACGCTCTTTCAAGCAGCCACAAGCAATCCGCTGGCATCGCCGGGGATTCTTGGTGTGACGGCGGGTGCACAGCTGTTCGTTGCACTCGTTACTGTTGTGCCCGCCCTCGCCCTCTTCGTCCCACACGCCGTGGCAGCCACCGTGGGTGGGGTTCTGGCAGGCGGGCTCACCTGGACAGTTTCCGGGGCCAGTTCCGGGCCGGTCAGGATTGCCTTGTCGGGGATGGCGGTATCGCTGATGGCAGGAGCGATAGCAGCGGCGATCTCACTTTTGAATGAAACGGCTGGCGCGAGCCTCCATCTTTGGGGCGGAGGAAGCCTCATTCAAACGGATTGGCAGGCAGCAATCAGCGCTCTGGCCGGTTTCTGTCCGGTATTTCTGGTGGCGCTAATGCTTGCGAGACAATTCGATATTCTTAGCCTCGGCGATGATACCGCGAGAATGCTCGGGCAGAACCTGCTTCTGATACGCGGAATAGCGCTTGCTCTCGGCGTCTGGTTGTCCGCGCTCGCCGTCACGCTCGCCGGACCGGTCGTATTTGTCGGGCTGGTGGCGCCCAACTTGCTACGTCTGGCGGGAATATCCAAACACCTCCTTTTGCTGCCTGCAGCCGTGATCGTCGGGATAGCGTTGACAGTCGGGGCCGATCTTCTTGTGCTGAACCTGTCGGCCAGCACAATCGAATTGCCGGTCGGTGTGCCGATCGCGCTCGTCGGGGCGCCGGTTCTCATCTTGCTGGCCTGGCGCCATGCACAGGAAAATCGCACCACATCGGAATTTTCCAGCAGATACCAGGCAGCTCCTGCCCTGCGCGGATTATCTCATCCCGCCTTTCTTGTCATCCTGCTCCTCCTTGCGGGCATTGCGGGGCTTGTCAGCGGTAATCGCTTCATCTCGCCGTGGAGCGCCCTGACCTTCCTCGCCGGGGTGCCCTCCACAGACCTGCAAAGCATCCTGGAACTCCGCACATTGCGCGTTGCCGGCGCGGCATTGGGTGGCGCGCTTCTCGGGCTTTCGGGCCTCCTTCTTCAGGGGGTCGTTCGCAATCCGCTCGCAAGTCCGGAACTGATCGGCATCACACAAACATCCGGCCTTGCCGCTGTCGCCGTACTGCTTTTTTTTCCCGAACTTGGCTTTCCCGGCGTTCAGGCAGGAGCAGTCGCTGGCGGTCTTGCCGCCACGGTTTTTGTTGCCAGCCTCGGGCTTCGGCGAAATCTCGCCCCGTCGGCGATGGCGCTCATCGGTCTTGGGCTGGCGGCATTTGCGGCCTCCGCTTCAACCGCCTTGGTCATCATGGCTGGTTTTCAGGCAAGTCAGGCCGCGACCTGGCTCGCCGGATCAACTTATGGCATTGGCAAAACTGACCTGACGGTTCTTGCCGGCGCCCTGATTTGTATCGTGCCTGTTTCCTATCTGCTGTTGTCGCTTACGGACATAATGGCACTGGGCCGGCCGAAAGCATCAAGTCTCGGGCTGAATTTTCGGGCGGCGGAATTGGCCCATCTCCTGGCCGGGGCATTGTGCGCCAGCACGGTTGCCGCGGTCTTCGGCCCCGTATCGTTCGTTGGGTTAATGGCGCCACATGCGGCTCGCCTCCTCGGTCCGGGGCGATATCGCGACCTGATGGCCGCCAGCGCTCTCATCGGAGCCATATTGATGATCATCGCCGATTGTCTCGGACGGACCCTGTTTGCGCCGGTCGAAATACCCGTCGGCTTGATGACGGCCATCATTGGGGCTCCCTTTATATTGCTCGTTCTACGCCGGGCATGACAAGCTGATGCAACGGAACCGGCACGACCCGAACCGGTGGAAACACATGGCGCGTCGATTTATGCGGAAACAGAATGCCGCGCCGGGCGCGCTCGACGATCTCGTCGGGTTCGAATGACATGTCGGGCCGCCAGCTCCCCAGCCGCACGTTCTCATAGTCGAACGTGACGACCGGCACGAGCGTTAGTCCGAGACGTAACGCTGCGGCGTGACGATGGTGCCCGTCCATGATGCATCGGCTTGTGCGCTCAATGCAGATCGGGCTGGTCCAGCTTTGATCCCGGATCAGAAGATCTGTCACTTCAGCGACGCGATCGGGAATGATTTCCTCATGGGGAGAAAGGGTCGATGGCGGCACCAGGAGCAACTCTGAATAGGTCATGCAATCAGCCTTTCGTCACCGTTGGAGACAGACTCGTTCAGGAATATCCTTTCCGGATGAGCATTGCTCAGGAAGTCATGGTGGGAAATGTCCCAACCATAGGCACCTGCGGCCAGAAAGCAGACGATATCGCCGACGCCAAGGTCGTGAACCTCTTCATTTCGCAGCAAGACGTCCTTCGGCGTGCACAGTTCACCGGTAAACGTCACAACTGCTTTCCCGGTCGTGGGACGCGGCCATGACCGTCGCCAGGCGCGACCGTTGAGAATTTTATGCGGGTGGCGATGCTGCCAGGCCGAGGGGAGCCTGAAATGATGTGAACCACCCCGCAGCAACGCAAAAGTTTCACCATGAGTTGTCTTCACATCTATGACCTCGGCAACGTAGACCGTGCAATAGGCGACGACGATGCGCCCGCATTCGAACTGCAGCACGGTGTTATCGGCAGGGATGCTGCCGGCAAGCTGTTCAGTGAGGTGGCGGAAGTCGAATCTTCGGTCAAGATTGGCATAGTCCACTCCCCAGCCGCCACCGAGATTGACGACGCGCGCCTCAAGCCCATTTCGCATGGCCCAATCGCGCGCCCTCAATAACGCCTCCTTGCAGAAGATGGCATGCGCATCGGCATCCAGATTGTTGGAGATGGTGTGGAGATGGAAGCCATCGAAGCGCAGGTGCCGGCATGACTTGACGAGCTGAAGCGCCTCATCGACCTGCGCCTCATCGATGCCGAATTGCGTCGGCTGCCCTCCCATCGTAATCGTGGCGCCCGGAACGGGGCCGGCCATGTTGATTCTCAACAGAACCGGAAGCCTTATGCCGGCCCGGGCCGCCACCATGTCCGCCAGATGGAGGAGATGAAGACTCTCGATATGGACCCGCTCGACTCCATGATCGATTGCGGCGATGAAATCAGTTTCCGTTCGCCCCGGCCCGCCCATGATGATACGGACCTTTGGGCCGGCGGTTTGCCGCACTTTGCGGATTTCTCCTGCCGAAGCGACTTCGAAGCCGGCGACGATCGGCGCCAGCGTCGAAAGTACCGCCGGATCGCTATTCGCCTTGATGGCGTAAAAGAACTCGCTCTGCGCTGGCAGGTTCGACACGATGTCGCGGGCGTGCCTCGCCAGCCCGTCCAGATCGTGGATATAGGCGCAGGCGGGAAGGTCCTGCCTGACCAGCGACTCGACAAGCTGAAGCGAAGGGTTGAAATACGTCACGATACGTTCTCCTTGGAAATTTGAACCTGTGAGAGGCACTTGCTGCGCCAACTCCGATCGGACCGCGTCAATGCCTGGCGCAAAATTCCGCGATCATTGGCCGCGACAATACCCAGCGCGCCTTGGGTGAGTTGACGCTCCACGTCCTCGTCACGGCGAGGAATGACGAAGAAATGCTTGCCTGCGGCTTTCACCGCGCCAGCCACCTTTGCCTCGGCGTCAATGACTTCCGGAGCGGTTGTCTGCCACGGAAGGCCGATGGATTGAGAATAGTCAGCAGCCCCGAGAAGGATTGCGTCGATGCCTTCAATCCGCGCGATATCGTCCACGGCGTCCAGACCCGACCGGTCCTCGATCATCGCGATGATCAAGGTCTCGCGATCCAGCTTGTTGATAAACTCCACGAGGTCGCAATCTCCAAACCGGCCCAGACGGCCCGCATTCAGACCACGCGAGCCGAGCGGCGCGTAGCGTGCTCGTGCCACCGCCGACCTGGCATCTTCAACGCTGGAGCATCGTGGCACCACGATCCCAGCCGCCCCGGCATCAAGAACCTGCAAGATGCGATCCGAGCGCGCGTCCGGAACGCGTACCAACGCGCTGATGCCCGATCGGTCCGCTGCTGCCAGCAGGAATTCAAGCTCTCGCCCGTCGATCAGCGTATGTTCGAGATCGATGAGGACGAAATCAAATCCTGCGACAGCAGCCACCTCAACGATGGTCGGTGCGGGGACCGACAGGAACAACCCGCCCGCCGCTTTGCCGTTATCTAGGAGATTGCGCAACCTTGTTCGCCCGGTCAGCATCGCGCGTCCTCACCGCTTGCACCAGCATGGATCAGTGGGTTCGGAACGCCTCGAGGGGGGACTTGTCCGGTATCGAGCCGGCGCCGCGCCAGATCTTCTACAAGGACTTCATCGTCAAACAGGCCAAACGAAACTGCACCTTTGCCTGCCGATTCGTTATTTTGAAGGTGTTCATGGATGACACCGGCAGCCATGCGCCAGAACGCGCGTTCGTTAAATTCGAAGTGTCTTTCGAGAAAGAATGCCAGCTCGGCGAGATTGACCCCGAAGAGCGCATCGAACATGAAGTCACGCACGTCCCTGGGATCTTTTGCCTCGACATATGAATTTGGATTGACCATGGCATGTTCGGCTGGCGTCGCAACCAGGGCCGGCGCTCGGGCACGCAGCCGTTCCGGTATGAAGCGAACACCATCATGGAAGTCCTTGAGAGCAACTCTCACGGGCCAGCCGTTTCGATGAACCAGGAGCATGTTCTGCTGGTGGCTCTCCAAGGCGATGCCATGGGCCGTCAGCAGATGCACAACGGGGACTGCCGAAACACGCAACAATTCACGTGTCCAGTTCTCCATGCCAAAGGCGTCAATCCAAGGCTTGATGGAGGGGCGACCGTCAACGTCGAGATGGGTCAGCATCGAAAAGGGCGATGCCGCTTCGGTTTCTACGCGAAGATATTTATGTACCGGATCCCGCCAGATCGCCGCCATACCGCCGCGAAGATCTCCGCCCCTGTCCAGCACAAGCGGCGCGGTCACCGTCGTCCCCATACGCTCCAGCAGAAGAATCGTGCCCGAAGCATCAAGATATGGATCACCGCGCAAAACATCTTCCAGCCAGGCGCTGATGATCGGAGCATTAAGGACGGTGTGAGCGGCCAGCGTCCGCGCCGTCGAGGTATTGCGAATGGAAAGCGCAAGCTTGAGGGAGGAAGCCCCCGGCAAAGTCTGATCGGCAAGGGTCCGGATCGACTGCTGAGCCAGATAGTCGTGCCGTGCTTCTCCAAGAAAGACGATCTGGCCAGTGGCACGTTCGACAATCGTTGCAGCTTCGATCACCCGTTCCCATTGCCATGGATGAACCGGCAGGATGTGAAAATCCTCATCAAGCATGGGTGCATCTGCGGAAGCGAGCAAAAGTCGGTCCTGGTTTCCAGGCACAGCAATGGACGAGCTGGCGCAAAAGTCCCTGTGCACTCCCAGCCAGACCGGCTTGATAGCGTTGGCAAACTCCGGACCGTAGCTTCTGTTTTCCTTGGGTGAAAAACCTGTTCGGGATTTGAAGCTGGGATGATAGCGATGGCCATCGGTAAGATTGGCCTCCGCTGCGTCATAACTTTGCGAGGCAAGCGCTCCTCCCCGACGCCGACTGGCAATCAACGCTTCGGTGTGGTTGAGAAATGTCCTGCGGATTTCGTCGCGGAAGCGTTCGTGGGTCGAAGCGTCGCCGACGACGAGAGGCAACAGGTCATCCAGAAGCAGCAGAGGATCGTCGCAGCGGGTGCCGTCTTGCGATTTCAGCCGCCAGACACTGCCGTCCTCCACCAGCCATCGGTCATAGGCGACGGTTCTCCTGACAAGAGCGCGATAGACGATCACCCCGTCGGAGGCCTGTATCGATACTTCCCCTGTCCCGCCGGTTGCGGGAGCGACTAAAATCGCGGCATCCGGCAAGAGGCCTTCGGTGAGAAAGGCGCTCAGCGTCTGCGACACAACCCGGCTCCCCGCAGCATGCAGGGCATCCGGCAAGGCATGGGCAAAGACTTGTGCTGTTTTCGCCTGGAACTGGATCGTCATGGGGTCGCCTCCTCAAATATAGTGTGACGGATATCGGAAGGTGCTGTGGTCTTCCCTGTCAGCAAGGGATTGGGTACAGGGACGTAACTCGGCGTATCGGCGTATCCACCGAGGCAACTCAACAGGTTGGCTTTCGCAGGGAGCTGGCTGCTCGCCAGAAGTTCGCCGATGGCCGCCAAGTCGGAAACCTCTTCCAGAACCCGCCTCGCCTTGCCCCATAGATCGCTTTCGTCAATGCCGGAAACCTCGGCTGCCGTTGCGACGACGTGGGAGAAATGGTTGACGACCACGTAGTAGAGGAACCGTCTCCAGACCGTCTTGCGATCATAGAAGAGGGCATGATCCAAAAGTGCAGCGTCTTCGCCGCTGAAGCGGCGTTCGAACGCACTCCGATCGACCGCTATACCCTCCAGATCGCGGATGAAGAGATGGTCTGGCCAACCATCCACGAAGCGCACAAGACTGTTTTGGCTATGCGCCTCCAGCGCGATGCCGGTATCGCTGAAAAGGCGCAGCAAGGGGATGAGCGATATCCGCATATACGCCGTCAGCCAGCGATGAGTGCTTTCGCGGTCCTGCAGGTAATGTCCGCTGACTTCTGCCAGATTTGGCTTGCCGTTAGCCGGGTTGGCCTCCAGGAGGCCGGCAACAACTAGAGGGGACGGGCCTTTGCCAAAATCAGCGTCCCTCAGCAAATATCCCGTCTCGGGATGATACCGGAAACCACCACCTGCCTTGCAGCTCTGCACAATACGCCCGACCGGCTCGTCCAGCACAGTTAATCCGGCCCGCGCGACGGCTGGCCCGACCGCTGTAATTGCCCGTGCGCCTGCCACGCTGCGAGCGATTTGCTCATCGGTATTTACACGAGGAAAGTTCGTAATCCGTGCCTCGATTGGCAGTTTGACGAAGAGATTTTGATCCGAAAACCAAACAGTACGCACCGAAGAGGTCGGAACGGCCGCATCGCCCGTGGCTTGCGTGATCCTGATTTCTCCCGATCGTATCCGGTCTGCAAAGTCCGGGTTTCCTTCCAGGCGCGCTGCCTGCCAGGGATGACATGGAAAGAGGATATCGTCGCGCATGTCGCTTGCCGACAGGCCCGAGGCAGCCCGCAGGCGTAAATCCATGGGAGCGAGGCGCTGGCGGTCACTCTCGAATTCCGCAACATGACGACGCTTCACCAGCAGCCAGCGAAGCTGGAAGCGGGTTGCGCGCTCAGGCGCATATTTTTCCGTGTCGGCTTTCGTGAAACCACCTACGCTTTTCGCAAGCGGATGAAACGGATGCCCAAACCACAGCGATTGCTCCAGTGCGACCGCAGAGATGCCGGCCTTTGCGGTCGACAGAAAGATCGCATGCTCGCGGCTTGCTAACGAAGAGCGGCCGATCCGGTAAAGGATATCTTCGATGTCTTCGCTCGATGCGCCTCGCTGCGTCTTCAAAAGAATGGCAGCGAGCTCGGAGGCGTCTTCAATCACTCGCAATCCGCTCTGGTCGTTGACGGTAACCCGCTCGCCGAAGCGATGAAAACCAGCCGGCGAGAAATGCTCGCATTTCGCGGTGATCACCACATCGCCAGCGGCGATTTCGACCTCGTGCCCGACGCGGATCGTCTGGAGAAGGTCGGGCCGAAACTCCCGTAACCACGTGTTGAGAAGCCTGTTGCGCTCACGGTGCATTGCAAGTCTGATCGTCATGTCATTCAACGTCATGGCGTCTAGCCTCCGGCTGTAGGTAGAGAAGAATTGATGCGAGAAGAGTAAGTAGAGCCGCAGCGAGCAATGCGCCGTCGTTCCCGGCAGCAAATACGGCGAGCCCGCAGATCGCCGGACCGATGACCTGGCCAAGAGTAATGGCGGTGCGCCCCGCCGCGAGATTGAGGACGCGATGCCTGGAGCGTCCAAGAGAAGAAAAAAGCGACGGAGCCAGGCCCGCGTTGAAGGCTCCGTGAACGATCCGCGACAGGGAGATCGAAACAATGGTCGATCCTGCAAGCAATGAGAGAAGCGCAACCAGGGAGCCCGCGGTGGACAGGCGCATGACCGCTCTTTCCCGGCCCGCATCGATCCAGCGTCCCCACAGCGGAAGCACGACAAATGCCGCTGCCCAGCTTCCGGCATGAAGCAAACCGACCAGGCTTGCCGTCAGAACCGCGCTTTCCCGCTCCAGCGCCCAGTCGGCGAAAAACGGCATGAAGCCGAAAGCGCCGGCGGTTGCAAGAAGACCGGAAAGGACAAGCGTACGGCTGGCAGTTGGTGGCAGCCGCCCGTTAAGAGCAGGGGAGCGCGTGTCATCCTCGACAAGTCCTGCATCATGGAACGCACGTCCGCATAAAATGCTCAGGGCGACAAGCAATATGCCAAACCCCATCAAAAGACCCTGAAGCGCATCATGCTCAAATGCCCATCCTCCCAGGAGGGGTCCGGCTATGCAGCCTGCAGCCAATGCCTGCTGCAAACCCGAATAGCCTTTTCGGCCGGTCGTACGGTTATGCTCAACCGCAAGAAGCAGAAGGACACCGATCCCGGTCAGTCCCTGGATGCCGCGGCCTAGCGCAAAAAGCACCACAGTGCCTGCCTGCGCCTGGAGGAAAGCGCTGAGCGCATTCAGCAGGCATGACAGACCCATCAGTCTGCCGAGGGGATAGGAGGAGGCGAAGTGAGCCCAGACGGGCGTAGACAAAATTGCACCGACCGCGGGGGCGGCCGCGATCGCCGCGGCCCAGAGTGCAATATCTTTGGTCCCTGCCCCCGATAGTCGCTGGAGGTGCAGGGACAGGAACGGCAGCACGGCCAGAGGCGCAGCGACGGTCGCAAACTGTACGGCGAGCACAAGCCACCAGGATGCCCGCTTGAATCTGGTTGCGATCATCGGTTCACTCGAAATCGCGAAGCGGATTGCCGGCGAGACCCAGGCGGCTCGGCATGCCAAGTCCGAGCTCTGTCATCGCGAGCAATGGGGTCAGTATCTGCTTGAATGGCCAGTCAGGCTGCTCGAGCAAGCTAAATCTCAGCCGATCCCGCATCTCGGACGGCATTTCGATGTGCTTGAGATGATGCTCTACGCTCGTGCGCAGCAGGCGGCGTGATTTTGAGAGTTCGAGTGCACCGGTCCGGTCCAGCTCCGTACAAATCGCACGCAAGGCCACGTCGAACAGCAGGGTTTGACCGTATGCAATGAGGTCTTCGGGCTGCGATAGTAACATGGTTGCACGGCGTGGATCTTTAATGATGTAATCGGGAACCGGAAGTCCGCACTCTGCAAGACCTGCGGCATGGCACCGCACTGTATCGTGATCGCGCAGGATCACTCCCGAGGGCCGTCCGTTCGAAATCTCCACGAGCACGTTTTGCCCGTGCATTTCGGGAATGAAGCCGCTGGCGAGCGCTTCAATTGCAAACCCGGTCAGGAGGTCGAAGAGTTCGACGACGAAACCCTCGAGCGTATTGTCGCGGCGGGCTTGCAGAACGGCTTCGATAGCGGGAGGAATTCCGCTAGCTGGCGCAACTGCAAACGCGGCAAGGGGGATGAGACTCGCACCGTCGCTGATCGGGAAGATGCGGACCGCACAGCCAAGATAAGCGGTCCTGGGTTCCAGGACATCTCCCGACAATTCTGAGAAAGTCCAGAACTGCGTTTCGTCGGCAAGCCGCGCTGCCCGGCCAAGACCGGGCCGGGTTGCCAGCGCCAGGGTCAGGAGGTCCGCACCCTTCAGGCCATTGCAAAGGGACTGGGCGCTTAGCAACCTGCGAACACCCAGGGTTTCTACATCAAGAGGGAGCTTCAGGTGGCATCCGGGCTTGCCTGGAATCGTGACGCTCCGCAGCGACGACGTCGCGGCAACCAGGGGGCCTTGAAAATCCAGCATGGTGATTCGTCCATCGGCGAGTTCCTCAGAAAATTCTCGCGGAACGATATGGTCGGCTTGCCAAGGATGGAGTGGTAAGGCTTGGTGTGTCGTGTCTATTCCCAGACAGGCCAGCTCCAGATCAAGCAGGGCCAACTGGGTGGCGTCCAGAATGGCGGCGGCAGGTCCACCCCTCTCGACACGCGGCGACGCAAAAACATGGCTTTTCTCCACGGCGCACCAGCGCAACGGAAAATACCTGCCAAATTCGGCGCCATAGTCCTCGATCTCTCGGGCGCCCCAGCGACCACGGCAATGCGCCAGGGGATGGAAGGGGCGATCCCGCCACGCTGCCATTCGCTCCCATAGAAGATCGTTCTCCAGCGCACCGGCCTGCCTGCCCGCATTTGAAAGGGACGAGCCTGTGGCCTGAACGAGATCTGCATTCTTCTCACTTTGGCTGAGTTGCCTCATCGTCCTGTCAAGGACCGGCACACCAACTTCCGGAAGAGCGTTCAGGACCAGCCAGAGCAACTCGCAGGGATCGAGGGTTTTGCACGTCTGCGCATGCTCAATGCCCAACGGCCGCCACCCGCCGCGCCAGCGATCGGGTTGCAGGCGGATTGTGATTTCCTTCCCGCCGATGACGACTGTGGCATGACGATCTTGCCGCGATGAAAGAGCTTGGCTACGCAAGCCGGCGACATCTTCCGTCCAGAGCAGATCGAGGAGATCGTCGAGGATCGCATTGCTATCCTCTTTGTGTTTGGGAATCTGGGATATGTAGTTCATCAAAATAGATCCACCAGTATCCCTGCATCGGCAGCCTCCGCCCGACGCAGAATGGCACGGGCGCAGACGATATCGTCGATCGCCATCCCCATCGGATTGAGCAGGATGATCTCGTGATCATTTTCCCTGCCCGGTTTGTGGCCGCTGACGATTTCCCCAATTTCCGCATGCAGCTTTTTGCGAGAGAAAGAGCCTTCCTCGACAAGCTGGTTGATGATCTTCTTTTCACGATTGCACTGGTCCCAGTCGTCCACGACCACCTTGTCCGCGCGTAAGAAAACCTCCTTTTCAACATCCATGATGGAGATATTGGAAAGAAATGTACCCGGTCTAAGCCATTCGAACCTGAGATAAGGCTGATCGGTGACCGTGGCGGTGACGACGACGGTGGCCGCCTCAACCGCAGAGCGTGCGTCGGGATGCGGAACGGCCTGCACCACAGGAAAAGCTTCGGCCAACCACTCGGCCAACCCGGCCATTGCCTCAGGCTGACGATCAAAGATATGGATTCGCCTGACATTCGCGAACTGCTCGCAGAACATCTGGATTTGCGTACGCCCGATTGGTCCGCAACCGATGAGCGTCACGTCGGTGAAATTCGGCCGCGCCAGATGCCTGGCAGCGACCCCGGTGACCGCAGCGGTACGCAGCGCGCTGATGCGGGCCGCTTCCAGGACGGCAATCGGGAAATGCGTTTCATTGTCGTTTAGCACAATCACAGCACTTGCCCGATCAATGGAGCGGCGAGATGGATTATCGTGTTTCGAGCCGATCCATTTCAGCCCGGAAATGGGATCTCCGCCGCCAATCCAGGCTGGCATGGCGATGATGCGATCGGCGATGTGCCCGGAGTTCGGGTTGCGGAGATAAGGTTTCAAAGGTTGAGCGTAGTCACCTTTGGCGTGGAGGCGGAAGCCTTCTTCGACGGCTTCCATGTAAAGATCCGAGCGGTCGCCGCCAACCGCAGCAATATCCCGTCGTGACAGGAAGCGAAGACGAGCGCCGACGCCCTCCCGTGACCGGATGGTTTCAATCATGTTCATTTTGGTCTCCTGGTAGATTTAGGACGCAGATGCCGCCGGTCAGGAGGCGTTTTGTAAGAGAACCGGATCCCGTCTCAGGACGACGTGGGATGATTCAAGGGGGCGATGAACCCGTTCTCCTGCGGGCAACCAATCCGGATTGTAGACACTGTCAAGATAGCGCTCACCCCGATCCGGCAGGACGGTCACGACAACTGCGTTACTCGGTAACTGCGGAGCCAGTTTCTGAATTGCCGCAATAACCGAACCCGAAGATCCTCCGGCGAGCAGGCCCTCTTCCCGAACAAGGAGACGGCATGCCTCGACAGATTCGAAATCGTTGACGAGAACGACTTCATCTATCTCACTGAGCTCCAGTTGCTCAGGAACACGACTGGCCCCGATCCCTGGAATGCGCCTGCGATCGCGCGAAGGACCGAAAATGACGGAACCTGCAATGTCCACGGCGATGATCCGGATTTTCGGCCAGGCCTCGCGCAGCCGACGGGTAAGGCCCATGATAGTACCGCAGGTGCTGACGCATATGAAGGCATGCGTCGGTTCGACAGGCATTTCGCCGACGATTTCCGCTCCAGCGCCATGGTAGTGGGCAGCAGGGTTATCGGGATTGGCATACTGGTTGAGCCAGACCGAATTTGGCACCTCTCGCAGCAACGTCTGAACGCGCCGAATTCTGGTATGAAGATAACCACCCTCCTCGTCTGTCTCCGTGACAAGTTCTGTGAACGCTCCATACGATTCTATCAGGGCTCGATTGGTACTGGTGATATTGGGGTCAATAACCGCCGTGAACTTGAGCTTCATCTGTTGCGCGATCATCGCCATCGCGATCGCCAGATTGCCAGACGAGCTCTCGATAAGATGCACGCTTTGATTGATTTTCCCGGACTGGATAGCTTGGCTTACCATATGCAGGGCGGGACGATCTTTGATGCTTCCACCTGGGTTGAACATTTCCAGCTTCGCAAAGATACGAAACTTGTCGCTAGAAAAAGGTAGTTCCAGCTCAACCAAGGGGGTATTTCCAATAAATTCAGAAAGATTTGGCTTCATGCGCGTCTCCTGACTATCAACCGTACAAGCACGAAAAATACATGTTTACGTTGCATTTCATCATTGCACCAACAATGAGAAATTAACAGGAGTAAAATTGTCATGTTTGAGTTGCATTGAGTTTTTCGTTAATCAACGCCTAAGCGTGTCTCAATGAGATACATGTTGTTGTCAGTCGCTAAGAAACGAATTGCGTATTGGGGTCGGGACAAGAGCAGTCCGCCGTCGTGCTTCGGTGCATTGGACCGTTAGTAGCAGCACGGAACACCTGGAGTAACTCCAGCCCCGGTGGCACCCGCGACGCACTGAGACTAACGGAAGCCGATTTCATAAAAATAAAGGACGGCAAGTTCTGGGCCGATATGTGATGAAAAACACCTAAGCATGAAGGTTCTCTTTGCGCTCTCTGACGCTACCGCGAAACGAGGTCCGCCCCAAACCACTTGAGGCTCATCTCTTTCAATGTGCCGTCCTTCGCTATCGCCCAAATGGCGTCGGTGAATCTATCAGCAAGCTTCTCGTTCTTTTTTTGCAAACCGCGCGCTCGCAGAGCGCAGTACCGACGATGTCAAATCCCACCGGTTTTCCAGAAGTATTGACCGCATTCCAGGGCGGGAATGCCCCTCCATCGCTATTCTGATTATTTTGACGGCTTCAGCATGGTGTTGATTTTCGCTGAGAACTGATGGAGTGGATGCCCCCTCCCGACGGCATCGCAATGTGCCAGAGTGATGTTCGCCAGAACGTCACTCAGAGGA